>NZ_JBXWRD010000059.1:0-24954 GCF_059612725.1 Ruegeria sp. YKSF070
CGCCTGCCCCAGCTTCATCTCGAACGCCAAAGCCGCAAGATGATCCGCCGACAAATGCCCGTAAGCGTCCTGAATGAGATGCAGAAACTCGATCAGCAAATCCCGCCGCCGCGGACGATCCCCCAGCAAAGCACGAACATCCGCCAACGCCTCATCACTATAAACACGACCCTTCGGCAATCGACGCCCACGACCACGTCCACTCTTCCATACGCCCGCATCATCCAGCGACATCTGTCAAAACCTCCTGCGGCACACGACATACCACCGCATGCAATATTCTCTATACTCAATTTATTTTCCTGACAGTCAATATGAAATTGGCCCCTTTCTGCATCGGTTCACCCGCTCTGACAGCGCTGTGGCAAGGGTTCGCGCCCAACTCAGAACCGGAACCGTCTGTTTTTTCGCACAATTGGTTCTTTTTGGTTTCTTTGCAGGCAACTCAGCAATCCCAACAAGATACAAAGGGGCAAAAATCTTTCCCTTGGGTAAAAAAGATGTTTGAAAAGTGCCAATTTTGATCCATCATCGCCGCACCGCCGCTCAGATCGCAGTTCTGGTCTGAATTGGCCCACAAGACGCTGGCACTGGTCGCCCGATTGGTCCCCTGAAACGCCAGCCACACCCGGTAAAGCAAGGCCGGAGCCAACTGAGAACCAAGAGGGAAAACAAGATGTCACTGGACATAAGCGCAATACATGCAGAACAGGTCACTCTGAATTCACTGGTGCAGAACCTGCTCTATGCCTCGGGCACGGTCGGGGCCATTCTGGTCGTGGTCGGTCTGCTGCTGATCGACGCGGGCACCGCCCGGCGCAAGAACCTGTTCAACTCGACCATCGAGAAGACGCTGGGCTTCTTCCTGGGCTTTGCCACCTATTACGTGATCGGCTTCGGCATCTGGGCGGCGCAGTATTACATCATGGTCGATGCCACCATGACGGATTCGATCAAGGACTGGTGGCTGGGTGGCGGCATGACCAACTCGCTGGCCCATCACGTGGACCCGGCGCTGTTTCCGGGGCTGAACACGTTCCAGATCTTCGTCTTCTTCCTCGCCGTCTTTGCCGGGATCATCAACATCCTGCTGCATTTCTCGGTCTCGGAACGGATGAAGGCCTCGGCCTATTACATCACCTGCGTGGTTGCCGCAGTGGTGTCCTCGGTGCTGAGCTGGGCCACCTGGGGGTCGGTCGGACCGCTGACCAATGCGGGGTTCCACGACTTCTTTGGCGTCGGCTTCGTCTATCTGTTCCCGGCCGGCATGGCGCTGATCTTTACCCCGAAGCTGGGCGCGCGCCCCGGCATGATGGAGCCGCATGCCCGCGTCTCGGCCTATCTGGCGCCCAGCATCGGGCTGTGCGCACCGGGTCTGCTGCTGATCTTTGCCGGCCTGCCGATGGTGATCATGTCCTGCCTGTTCTTCTTTGATCCCGAAGCACTGGCCGTAAGTGTGACCATGGCCGATACCAGCGTCGGTATCGCGCTGAACAACTATGCGCTGGTCTGGGCCGGCGGCGCGGTAACCGGGCTGATCCTGGCCTATCGCTCGGGCAATTATGCCTATACGCTGCTGGGGCCGCTTGCCGGTTACGTCGCGGGCGCATCGGGCTTTGACGTCTACCTGCCATGGCAGGCCTTCCTGATCGGTCTGGCCGCACCCTTCATCGCCTATGCGGTCTACGAGTTCACGCTCAAGCGCGGCATCGACGAGCACAAGCTCTTCCCGTTGTTCCTGGGCTGCGGCACCTTTGGCATGATCGTGCTGGGCGTGTTCAAGGCGGGCACGCCGCGCGGCGGTTACCTGGGCTTTGAAGAGGGCGCCTATGCCTTCCAGCATGGCCAGATCTCGCTGGGGATGCAGTTGGTGGGCATCGCGGTCTGCATCGGCGCCGGGGTTGTCACCGCGCTGATCCTGTCGGTGATCCTGGACAAGACCGTTGGCCTGCGGGTGGACGAGCATGACCAGATCGACGGGCTGGACAAGAAGATCTGGGACCTGGAGCCGGATGTGCATACCCATGCCGACAGCATCCCGCGCGCCTGATCTTTGACGCGCCATCAAGGCCCCGGCGGTTGCCGGGGCCTTTTGCTTTGCGCCGCCGCGCTTGTGGTTGGCCGGGCGAATGCCCTAACATGGGGCAGGCAAAGAGCAGCACGCGCGCCGCAACGAGGGCCATATGAACCAGACACTAAAGGCAGAGATGCCGATCGGCCAATCCATCGGCGAAACCGTCCGCATCGTGGCGGATACGCTGTTCGCGCGCATCAGCTCGGGCGAGTATCCGCCGGATTCGCGCCTGCCTAGCGAACGGGCGCTGGCCGCCGAGCTGGGCGTGTCGCGCAATACGGTGCGCGAGGCGCTGGATGTACTGGAAAACCGCGACATGATCCGCCGCCGCCAGGGCAGCGGCAGTTTCGTGACCTATCAGCTGGACAGCAAGGACACCCCCGCCCCGGGTTCGGTCGGCGAACGCACCAGCCCGCTGGACCACCTGATCGTGCGCTCGATCATCGAGCCCGAGATGATCCGGCTGGCGGTGATGAACATGACACCCAAGGAGCTGGACGAGTTGGCGCAGACCGTCGCCCGCATCGAATCCGTGCGCGCCGATCAGGCCGAATTCACCCGCTGCGAAGAGGATTTCTATCGCCGGATCGCGCGCTCGACCCGCAATCCGCTGCTGGAATCCTGCTATGAGCTGACCATCGAGGTTTGCCGCCAGAGCTTTCGCACCGCGCTGATGCGCAAGCATCTGACCCCGGACCGCATCCAGAATTACCAGACCCGCTTCAACTCGTTGTTCAACGCCATCGCCACCCGCGATGTCGAGGCGGCGGTCGAAATCACCAAGCTGCATCTGGTCGAAGAACAGAAGCTGTTCCTGCACGAGGGCTGAGCGCGCCGCTGGCGCCTTAGGCTCAGGACCCATTCATCCTGAGCCTAGTCCACCAGATCGCGGGTGGTCAGGCCGGTCTGCGCCTCGCCGGTTTCCAGCCTTTGCTGCCACATCTGGCCCGCCGCCTGCATATGGCGGCGCAACATGTCCTCGTGCTTGTCGAGCCAGGTCGGGATCGAGCCGAATTCGACGATGCGCGCGCGGCCCTCCTGTATGCGGACCACCGGCCAGTCGCCCACCAGCGCGTGGTCGATGCCAAAGATGCTTTCGCCCCACCAGCGCGCGGGACCAAAGGCATGGGTGACCGGATCCATCTGTTTCATCGTCGCCAGCACCGAGACCGGGTGGACCGAGGCGACCTTTTCGACCGCGGCGTGCCAGATATCCAGGATGGCGACATACTCCCAGCTCACCGCGCTCCAGTTGCCGGGATAGCGGGCGTTGTATTCCTTGAAGAAGGTGCTGGGCCGGTTGAAGAAGAACGCCTTGCGCGCCAGTTTCGGGTCGTCGAAATCGGGAAACTGGAACAGCGCGCCTTCCATGAACTCGGTCGAGGTGCGCGCCACCAGCCTCTGGTAATTGTCCAGCGTGCAGGACAGGATTTGCCCGGAAAACCCCTTGGCATGGGCATATTCCGTCATCGCGTGCACCATTGGCGTGTAACTGGTGCACCAGCACAGCACATCGGGCTGGGCATCCAGCATCGGCTGCACGATGGTGGCGACATCGGTCATCTCGGGGTCATATTGCACCTCTTTCACCACCGGCACGCCTGCGGCCTCGAAGGCGGCGCGATAGGTGGCGATCGAGGGCAGGCCCAGCGCGTCCTTCTGGCTGCACATGGCCACCCGGCGCAGCTCGGGCCGGTTGCGCGCCAGCCAGTCGACCCCGGTCACGTTATAGATCGGGTGCACCTCGGAGGGCGCGATCAGATAGCGGGTATCGGGGGACAGGTCACTGGGCAACAGGGTCGAGGTCAGCACCTTGTTGGCGGTCAGAAAGCCGCGCAGCGGGGTAAAGGTATCACCCCCCAGCATCATCAGCAGCTTCACCTGCTCGGTATGCACCAGATGGCGCGCGCCCTCCATCGCGCGCTCGGGATCATAGCCGCAGTCGAAGGGCACGATGCTGACCGGATAGCGGCGCCCACCCACCAGAATGCCCCCTGCCCGGTTCAACCAATCCTCCCACAAACGGCAACCATGCAGGCCCGGCAGCCCCCAGGAGCTAACCGGCCCGGTCAAGGGGGCCAGAAACCCGATCTTGATCGGCTCGCTCATCCCAACCCGGTCCTGCGGGAAGAGAGAGGTGACCGCCATACGATGTGCGAAACTGGAAGAGAGCATACCAATTTCTACCACTCCGCCGAACAATGTCAAAAGGAGTTCACCTTTATCAGTGGGGAAATTTTATCTCTGCGGTGAAAAATCGTTGACAGACTGGTCCGCGAAAAGCAACATCTGGTTCAGACCAAAAAGAACCAATTGATCCGACCAAACAGGGAGACCGACATGACCAGCAAACGAGTGGCGATCATCGGCGCGGGACCATCCGGCCTGGCGCAATTGCGCGCCTTTCAATCCGCCGCCGCCAAGGGCGAGGAGATCCCCGAGATCGTCTGTTTCGAGAAACAGGACAACTGGGGTGGGCTGTGGAACTATACTTGGCGCACCGGGCTGGATGAAAACGGCGAGCCGGTCCATTGCTCGATGTATCGCTACCTGTGGTCGAACGGCCCCAAGGAAGGTCTGGAATTCGCCGACTATTCGTTCGAAGAGCATTTCGGCAAGCAGATCGCATCCTACCCGCCGCGCGCGGTGCTGTTCGATTATATCGAGGGCCGGGTGCTGAAGGCCAATGTGCGCGACTGGATCCGGTTCAACACCGCCGTGCGCTGGATCGACTACAATGACGAGACCGGCCTGTTCAAGGTCACCGTGCATGACCACAATGAGGACCGCGTCTATTCCGAGGAATTCGATCATGTGATCTGTGCCTCGGGCCATTTCTCGACCCCGAACGTACCCCATTACGAGGGATTCGAGACCTTCAACGGCCGGCTGGTGCATGCCCATGACTTCCGCGACGCGCGCGAATTCGCGGGCAAGGACATTCTGGTCGTCGGCTCTTCCTACTCGGCCGAGGATATCGGCTCGCAGTGCTGGAAATACGGCGCCAAGTCGATCACCTCATGCTATCGCTCGGCGCCCATGGGCTTCAAATGGCCTGACAACTGGGAAGAAAAGCCCGCGCTGGTCAAGGTCGACAAGAACACCGTGTTCTTCTCGGACGGCACTTCGCGCGAGGTGGACGCGATCATCCTGTGCACCGGCTACAAGCATTTCTTCAATTTCCTGCCCGACGATCTGCGCCTGAAGACCGCCAACCGTTTGGCCACCGCCGATCTCTACAAGGGCGTGGTCTATGTCCATAACCCCAAGATGTTCTATCTGGGCATGCAGGACCAGTGGTTCACCTTCAACATGTTCGATGCCCAGGCCTGGTGGGTGCGCGACGCGATCATGGACAAGATCGACCTGTCCAATGTCACCAAGGAACAGATGCTGGCAGACGTGACTGAGCGGGAAACCCGCGAAGAGGCCAGCGACGACGTGAAATACGCGATCCGCTATCAGGCCGATTACGTCAAGGAACTGGTGGCCGAAACCGACTATCCCAGCTTTGACATCGACGGCGCTTGCGAGGCCTTCTTCCAATGGAAGAAACACAAGGCCGAGGACATCATGGCCTTCCGCAACAACAGCTATACCTCGGTGATCACCGGCACGCTGGCCCCGGTCCATCACACCCCGTGGAAAGACGCGCTGGACGACAGCATGGAGGCGTATCTGCGCAACTGACATGTTCGGGGCGGGCTCGAAAACCGCCCCGGACATTCCGGCGCCTCTGTTTGCCCGCAGAGGTTGCCACACTCGCCCGTTCGGCGCATCCGTACCGGCGACACTCCCGCGGCAGGTTCGATTCTGTTCTCCCCGTCTTGCCGCGGGACCACGCTCAAGGCTTCGGCCCGATCAGTTCAGACCCAGCCGCGCCTTCTTGTCATCGGCCCATTTCATGATGACCATGTCAAAGGTCAGCGCCATCAGCGTCACGCAGATGCCCAGGACAAAGTTCTTGCCCAGATCGGTCCCCGCCAGGGTGCGTTGCAGTTCCTGCCCCAGGTCCTGGGTGCCGATGAAAGCGGCAATGATCACCATGAAGAACGCGAACATGATCGCCTGATTGAACCCCACCGCCATGGTCGGCAGCGCCAGCGGCAGCTGCACATTCCACAGTTTCTGCATCCGGGTGGCGCCCGACATGTCGGCGGCCTCGGTCATCTCGTCGGGCACATTGCGCAGCCCCTCGATCGTGTAGCGCACCAAGGGCACCATCGAGAAGATCAGGATCGACATCACGACCGAGGTCGCGGTGATGCCGAACAGCATGATCGCCGGGATCAGGTAGATGAAGCTGGGAAAGGTCTGCGCCGTATCACAGGCCAGCAGCACGGCCTTGGCCGTCTTTTCCTTGCGCGCCGCGACAACGCCGATGGGCACGCCCAAAAGCAGCGCGATACTGACGGCCGCCAGCACCGAGTAAAGCGTGATCACCGAGCGGTCCCACCAACCGGTCAGCGCGACAAGGCCGAAGAAGGCCGCCGCCAGCACTGCCTCGCGCCGCCCCGCCACCAGCAGCGCCGCTGCCGAGATCAACAGAACAAAGGCCACGGTCGGAATGCTCAGCATGAAATCGCGCAGCGGGTTCAGCACCCAGATATTCAGCACATAGCGGATCGAATTGGTGATCGACTGCACCAGGTCAATGGCCAGAAAGCTCTTGATCAGCGTGTCGATTTCCTTGCCCTGCGACCAGGATTGCTTACGTCCGACCTCGGACAGGATCGGCACGAATTGTGCAATCAGAGTAAAGCCGACAAAGGCGCCGATCGCCATCAACAGGAACTTGTGCCGGATCCAGAGGGGCGTTCCGCGCTCGAAATGTTCGGGCAGCTTAACCACCCAGGCCTTGGACATGCGGTCCAGCGTCACCGCCAGCAACACGATGGTCACCCCGATTTCGAACGAGCGGCCGATCTTGAAACTGCCCATCATCGCCAGCAGCTTGGCCCCCAGCCCCGGCATGCCGATAAAGGCGGTCAGAACCACCATCGCCAGGCACAGCATGATGACCTGGTTGACGCCTACCAGGATCTCGGTCCGGGCGGCGGGGATATAGACATGGCGCAGCATCTGCCAGCGCGTGCAGCCGCTCATCTTGCCGGCCTCGACCACTTCGGGGCTGACCTTTTGCAGGCCCAGCGTGGTCATCAGGATCATCGGCGGGATCGCATAGACGGTGGTCGCCACCGCCCCCGCCGTTGGCCCCACCTTGAAGAAGATCACCGCCGGCAAGAGGTAGGTGAAAAACGGCAGCGTCTGCAACACCGCCAGCACCGGGCGCAGCACCGCGTCAAAGCTGGGGGATTTCCAGGCCGAGATGCCCAGCACCAGCCCGATGGCAAAGGCCAGCGGCGCGGCAACGACCAGCACCGACATGGTCTGCATGGCGATGTCCCATTGCCCGATCATCGCGGTCCAGACAAAGGTGCCCCCCGCCAGCAGCGCCATGCGCCAGCCGCCCAGGTAATAGCCAACCACCGCCGCCATGGCGGCAATCGCGCTCCAGGGGATGGGGCCGATATTGGGCCAACGCCGCTTGCCGAACAGCAGGTTGGCGGTGGCGTCCAGCACCACCTCGAGCCCGTCGGTCAGCAGACGGGTCAACGCCAGCAGGCCCAGATCGTCCTTGACGAAGTTGAAAATGGCGTCAAGCCAGTTTGCAAAGGGCGGAATGATCGCCTCAGGCAGACGGTGCAGCCATGCGGGCAACAGCCCGGCATAGTGCAGCAGCGTCATTGCCACCGCCACCCCGATCATGGCCAGACCCAGCGTCTTGCGCGGCAGCGCCGGGGCTGTCCCTGTCGTCTCGGTCGTGGTTGCGCTCATCAGCTTGCCTTCAACAGGATGTCGAGCGCGCCCTGACGGTCGAGCGCACCGATCACCTGCCCCTTGTCGGCAACCGGGATCAGGTCGCGGCTGTCATTGACCAACAGGCGCGCCAGCTGCTGCACGGTGGCCCCGGCCTCGACCGGCTGGCCCTCGCCCGCCACACCCGCGCGCGCCAGAACACCGGCATGCACCACACGGGCCTTGTCGATCTCTTCGGTGAACTTGGCGACATAGTCGGTGGTCGGGTTCATCACGATCTGATCGGGCGTGTCGCATTGTTCGACCGCGCCGTCCTTCATGATGGCGATCCGGTCGGCCAGGCGCAGCGCCTCGTCGAAATCATGGGTGATAAAGACGATGGTCTTGCCCAGCATCGCCTGAAGCCGCAGGAATTCGTCCTGCATCTCGCGCCGGATCAGCGGGTCCAGCGCCGAAAACGGCTCGTCCAGAAACCAGATATCGGGTTCGATCGCCAGGCTGCGGGCAATCCCGACGCGCTGCTGCTGGCCGCCGCTCAGCTCGCGCGGGAAATAATCCTCGCGCCCGGCAAGGCCAACCAGTTCGATCACCTCAAGCGCGCGCTTGCGCCGTGTGTGCCGGTCCTGCCCGCGCATTTCCAGCGGAAAGGCCACATTGTCCAGCACCGTGCGATGCGGCAACAGGCCAAAGGACTGGAACACCATGCCCATCTTGTTGCGGCGCAGCTCGATCAGGTCCTTCTCGCTCAGATCCCCGATGATCTGGCCATCAACCTCGATACTGCCGCCGGTGATTTCGTGCAGGCGCGAGAAACAGCGCACCAGCGTCGACTTGCCCGAGCCCGAAAGGCCCATGATCACCAGCATCTCGCCCCGCGCCACATCCAGCGAGACATCCCGCACCCCAGCGATATAGCCGTCGGCGCGAATATCGTCGAACGACCGGCCCGGTTGCAGCGTCTTCAGGTAACCAACCGGATCCTTGCCGAATATCTTCCACACATTCCTGGCCGAAATGACAGGACTGCCCATGAACCTCACCTTTCAAGAGAAATGGCTTGTCCGACCGCAAGTGCCGGACAAGCGCGATGGTCTGTCGTTCTCAGGTGAACGGCTCAGCCATCCAGCCAGGGGCGCCAGATATCCTCGTTGGCTTCCAGCCAGGCCTCGGCGGCCTCGTCGGGCTCCATCTCGTCGATATCAACCAGTTTTGCCATCTCGGCGATCTGCGGATTGGTGAAGGAGATACGGGTCAGAACCGCGTAGGCATCGGGCCATTTGGCTTCCATCCCCTCCCATGCGGCTTTCTTCAGGTAACCGTTGGCGGGGTTGCCACAGTCATAAAGCGCATCCGGGTTGGGGCCGACCGCAGGGTCCTTGTCGCAGCCATCCACCCATTCGGGGAACTCGACGAACTCGCCGGGCCAGACCGCTTCGGCAAAGTTCGGGGTCCAGTTGAACACCACCACCGGGCGCTTGTCAGCCTCGGCGGCGCCGATCTCGGCCCAGAGTGCTGCGGCGGATCCGGCGTTGATCACCTCGAAGTTCATGCCGAGGGCCTCGACCCGCTCCTTGCCATGCTTGAGCCAGTCGACCGGACCGTCAAGATAGCGGCCCTTGTCGCCGGTCTCGGCGGTGGCGAACACCGCGGCGCAGTCATTCAGCGCCTTCCAGTCAGGCAGACCCGGGCAGGCATCCTTGGTCCACATCGGGTACCACCAATCCTCGCGGGTGACGGCATCATGGTCGCCCACATCGACAATCCCGCCCTTTTCCAGCGCCGCGCGGAACGAGGCACCAAAGGCCCCTTCCCACACTTCCAGCTCAAGGGTCACATCGCCCAGGCGCACCGATTCATAAACCGCCTGGCTGTCTGTGGTCACAAATTCGACGGTGTTGCCCATCTCTTCGAAGATCTGGCCCACAACGTTCGACATCACGATTTGAGAGGACCAGTTGTGGATCGGAATCACGATCGGGTCGCTGCTGTCGGCCATCGCAGCCAGCGGTGAGAGTGCCACAACGCCGGTGGCGAGCGCAGTCGTAATTTTCTTCATTTTCATCATTCTCCCTGTTGGGCCGGTATCATTTGCAACGACTTCTCGAAACAATCGCGCGCTTCCGGGCCTGCCAAGAGTGTTCAGAAAATTTTACTTTCTGTCAAATATTTTTCACAACAGGAGAATGTTTCGCGGATCCGGCGGTTGCCCGCTGCCGGTTTTTCAGGCAGTCACTCCATGAGCGCGCCGCCATGGGGACGGCAGAGGCGCACGCCAAAGAGAATGCGCCATCATTCAGGCAAAACATCAACTTTGCCTGCCTTGTTCTTGTTATATTTTTGCCTTTTCGAAAAATTACCGAATGCATGCCAATGCTGGCACGGGCGTGGAACCGGCCTTGGAATGTCAGGCCGGTTGCGCGCCCGGCGCGACCGAGGCCGCCAGCAGGTCTCGGGTATAGGCATGCTCGGCCCGCATCGCGCGCAGGGCCTCCACGTCCATCACCTCGACAATCTCGCCATCCTTCATCACCGCCAGCCGGTCACACATGTGACCGATCACCGCCAGATCATGGCTGACCATCAGATAGGTCAGGTTGTGTTCCTCGCGCAGATCGGTGAGCAGATTGAGGATCTCGGCCTGAACCGAGACATCCAGAGCCGAGGTAGGCTCGTCCAAGAGCAGGATCTCGGGCTCGCCCGCCAATGCGCGGGCAATCGCCACCCGCTGCCGCTGACCGCCCGAGAGCTGGTGCGGATAGCGAAAGCGGAACCGCCCGCCCAGCCCCACATCGTCCAACAGACGCCGCACGCGGGCGTCGATATCGGGGATACCGTGCAGATGCAGGGTTTCCGACAGGACCTGATCCACCGAATGGCGCGGATGCAGCGAGGCATAGGGGTCCTGAAACACCATCTGCACCTTGCGGAAAAAGGCGCGGTCGCGCTTGCCGCCCGCCAGCGCCTGACCGTCGATATCGACCCTGCCCGACCAGTCTGGCGCCAGCCCGGTGACCGCCCGCAGGATGGTGGACTTGCCCGAGCCACTTTCCCCCACCAGGCCAAAGCTCTCGCCGCGCGCCACCGAGAAACTGGCGCCGCGCACCGCGTCGACCCGGTCGGGGCCATGGCCGAACCAGACGTTCAGCCCCTCGATCTCGATCATGTTCATGCCCGGCCTCCGACGCTGGGGGCTTCGGACCAGACGGGGTCGCGACTCAGCACTTCCAGCTTGGCGCGCGGCTGATCCAGCCGCGGCAGCGAATTCAACAGGCCCCGCGTATAGGGATGGGTCGCCTGATGCAGCTTGTCGGCATCGCAGACCTCGACGATGCGGCCCGCATACATGATCAGCACCCGGTCGCAAAATTCCGACACCAGGTTCAGGTCGTGACTGATGAAGATCAGCCCCATACCGCGCTGTTTCACGAGGTCGTCCATGATGTTCAGCACCTGCCGCTGCACAGACACATCGAGTGCCGAGGTCGGCTCGTCCGCGATCAGGATCTGCGGGTTGGGGATCAGCATCATCGCGATCATGATGCGCTGTCCCATACCGCCCGAGACCTCGTGCGGATAGGCCCGCATCACCCGTTCGGGGTCGCGGATCGACACCGCCTCCAGCATCTCCAGCGAGCGTTTGCGCGCCTCGGCCTTGCCCACCTTGTTATGCAGCAGATAGGCCTCCATGATCTGGTCGCCCACGCGCATCACCGGGTTCAGCGAGAACTTGGGGTCCTGCATCACCATCGAGATCCGCTCGCCCCGCACCGCGCGCATGTCCTTTTCGCTCAGGTCCAGCAGGTTCTGCCCCTCCAGCGCGATCCGGTCGGCCTCGACGATCCCCGGCGGGCGGATCAGGCGCAGGATGGCGCGGCCGGTCATCGACTTGCCCGAACCGCTTTCGCCCACGATGCCCAGCCGCTCGCGCCCCAGCGAGAAGGATATGCCGCGCACCGCCTCGACCACGCCCTGACGGGTGGGGAACTTGACCCACAGGTTTTCCACGTCCAAGAGGCTCATTGACTGCCCTCCTTGGGGTCGAGCACATCGCGCAACCCGTCGCCCAGCAGGTTGAAGGCCAGGCTGACGGTAAAGATCGCCAGCCCCGGCATGGTGGCCACCCACCAGTGATCGAGGATGAAGCGGCGCCCCTCGGAGATCATCGCGCCCCATTCCGGGCTGGGTGGCTGCGCGCCCAGACCGAGAAAGCCCAAGCCCGCGGCGGCAAGGATGATCCCCGCCATGTCCAGCGTCACCCGCACGATCAGCGACGAGATGCAGAGCGGCCAGATATGCCGCGTGATGATCCGCACCGGGCTGGCCCCCTGCAGGCGCACCGCGCTGATATAGTCCGAGGCGCGGATGGTCAGAGTCTCGGCCCGCGCCATGCGCGCATAGGGCGGCCAGGCGGTGAGCGAGATCGCCAGCACCGCGTTTTCGATCCCCGCGCCCAGCGCCGCCACAAAGGCCAGCGCCAGAACCAGCCGGGGAAAGGCCAGAAAGATATCGGTGACCCGCATCAGGATCACATCGACCCAGCCGCCGACATAGCCCGCCACGGTGCCCACCAACAGCCCCGCCACAGGCGCGATCAAGGCGACCAGCGCCACGATATAAAGGGTGATGCGGCTGCCATAGATCAAGCGGCTCAGGATGTCGCGGCCCAGGCTGTCGGTGCCGAACGGGTGGCCGGGGCTGCCCAGCGGCTGCAACCGGTTGCCCAGGTTCTGCACATAGGGATCATGCGGTGCCAGAAAGGGCGCAAACAGCGCCATCAGCACCAGCGCCACAAGGATGCCCAGCCCGAACATCGCCATGGTGTTACCGCGCAAGGTCAGCCAGCCCTTGTAAAGGCTGGCCAGCCGCGCATGGCGGCGCGAGGTCGGCTCGTCGGTCAAGAGCCATTGCCGCAGGGTGAGTGTTTCGCTCATTTCGCCCTCGGATCGAAGACCCGGTAGAGCAGGTCGGAAAAGAGATTGAGACAGATGAAGATCAGCCCCACCACGACGGTTCCGCCCAGAACGGCGTTCATGTCAGCACTGAGAAGCGCGGTGGTGATATAGCTCCCGATCCCCGGCCAGCTGAAGATGATCTCGGTCAACACCGACCCTTCGAGCAGGTTGGCATAGCTCAGCGCAATCACGGTGATCAGCTGTACGCGGATGTTGCGGAACGCGTGGCCCCAGATCACCTGCCGCTCGGACATGCCCTTGACGCGGGCAGTGGTGATGTACTCGGCCGACAACTGCTCCAGCATGAAGGATCGCGTCATCCGGCTGATATAGGCCAGCGAATAATAGCCCAGGAGCGTCGCAGGCAGGATGATATGGGAAAAGGCGTTGCGGAACACGCCCCATTCGCCGGCGATGGCACTGTCAATCAGGATCATGCCGGTACGCGAGGGCACGATGTCCTGGTAAAAGATATCGAGCCGCCCCGGCCCGCCGACCCAGCCCAGCACGCCGTAGAACACCAGCAGACCCATCAGGCCCAGCCAGAAGATCGGCATCGAATAGCCCACCAGCGCGACAACGCGAGCGATCTGGTCAATCCAGCTGCCCCGGCGCACGGCAGCGATGACGCCCAGCGGCACGCCCAGCAACACGCCGATCAGCGTGCCCAGCGTGGCCAGTTCCAGCGTGGCGGGAAAGACGCGGGCGATATCCTCGGAAACCGGACGCGCATTCAGCAGCGACATGCCGAAATCGCCATGCAGCACGTCCCAGAGGTAATAGAGAAACTGCACCAACAGCGGTTTATCGAGGCCAAGCTGCTCGTAGACCGCGTCATAGGTGGATTGGCTGGCCCGTTCGCCCACGATCGCCAGCACCGGGTCGATCGGCATGACCCGACCGATAACGAAGGTGACAAAGAGTAGCCCCAGCATGGTGATCGAGACCGACCCCAATGCCACCAGGACCCCCTTCAACCAAGGGGCGAGAGACGCGCGAACGCGCCTCTCGCGAGTGTTTTCCGTCAGTGCCATTTACTTGGTGACTTGCCAGTAAGACGCCGAGGTGATGGCCTGCCCGGTCGAGAAGTTCATCACGTTGTCGCGCTGCGCCGATTGCTCGATCTGCTGGAACATGACGACAAAGGGCGAGGTTTCGCGGAACTCGGCCTGGATCTCGTCATACATCTTGGCGCGCATGTCGCGATCGTTCTCGATCACCGCTGCGGCGGTCTTTTCGGTCAGCCCGCCGGTGTCCCAGCTGTTGCGCCATGCCAAGAGGCCGGTGGCCTGGGCCGCGTCGGAATTGTCAGGGTTATAGGCGAAGGTACCCGCATTGGTGTGCGGATCGGGATAATCCGGTCCCCAGGCACCCAGATAGACATCCAATTCCCGCGCGCGGTAGCGTCCGAGGATCTGCTTGGCCGTACCGATGGTGATGTTCATCTTGATCCCCACCTGCCCCAGCGAGTTCTGCAGCGACTGGGCGATCTCGATGCGTTCCTGCGCCTCGCGCACGCCGACCTCGATCTCCATGCCTTCGGGGATGCCCGCCTCGGCCAAGAGCGCCTTGGCCTTTTCCACGTCATAGGTGAACGGCGCGGCATCCGAGGCACCCAGATAGGTCTGCGGCAGGAAGTTCTGGTGGATCGTGTACTGACCGCTGAGGAAGCTGTTCTTCATCCCTTCGTAGTCGATCAGGTACTTGAAGGCCTGGCGCACCTGCGGTTTGGACAATTCGGGGTGTTTCTGGCTGAGCGAGACATACATCAGCCGCCCCTTCAGCTCTTCTTCGACCTTGACGCCGTCGGCATCGCGAACGCCCGCGATATCCTCGGGGTTGAGGTTGCGGGCGATGTCGATATCGCCACGCTCCAGCAGCAGACGCTGGCTGGCGCTTTCCTGCACGTGGCGCACGATCACGCGCTCCATCGCCGGGGCACCGCGGTAATAATCGGGGTTCGACTGGATGGTCACGCTTTCATTCGGCTTCCAGCTGACCAGCTTGTAGGCGCCCGACCCGGCGGTGTTGGTCTTGAGCCAGGTATTGCCCATGTCGCCATCCTGCTCGTTCGCCATGACGACTTCCTTGTCGACAATGCCGCCGATGGTTGCGGTCAGACAGTTCAGTACGAACGAGGTCGCATAGGGCTTGTCGGTGGTGATGGTGACCGTATTGCCTTCGGCCTTGATGGTCTCGGCCACGTTTTCGGCGGTAAAGCCGAACTGGGTCAGGATGAATGCGGGCGTCTTGTTCA
Organism: Ruegeria sp. YKSF070; assembly: GCF_059612725.1. Taxonomy (NCBI): domain Bacteria; kingdom Pseudomonadati; phylum Pseudomonadota; class Alphaproteobacteria; order Rhodobacterales; family Roseobacteraceae; genus Ruegeria; species Ruegeria sp. YKSF070. The sequence goes on from NZ_JBXWRD010000059.1 coordinate 15,104, forward strand.
GGATCACCGCCCGTTGCAACGAAAACTCCACATCCTCGGCGCGCACCGGGTTGCCGGAATGGAACTTCAGTCCCTCGCGAATGGTAAAGGTGATCGAGCGCTTGTCCTCGCTCACCGTCCAGCTTTCGGCGATCTCGGGCTGATAACCCGCCTTCAGGTTCATCGGATCGAAATTGACCAGTTTCATATAGACATTGCGGCTGACATCCGAGCCCGCGAATTCAAAGCTCTCGGCCGGATCCAGCGTGGTGATATCGTCGATCCGGTTCGCAATCACCAGCATATTGGGCGGCGTCTCGGCCTGTGCCATCGGCACCGGAGCGGTCATCACGACGGCCGCGCCCAGCACGGCGGTCGATAGAAGTCGGTTCAAAGCATTCATTTTGTCTTTTCCTCTCCTGTTGTCTTGGTCTTGGTCAATTCTTGCCGCGGTCATGCGCCCCAGGAGCGTTCCAGCACGCGCAGCCAGTTGTCACGGCAGAGCTTGTCGATCAGCGCCGCGCCATAACCGTGATCAGCCATGGCCTGGCGCAGCACCGGCAGATCGGCAACCGTGGTCAGCGCATCGGGCACGATGGCACCGTCGTAATCCGAGCCGAGGCCCACCCGGTCCTCGCCCAGGATACCCATCATGTGATCGAGATGGCGCAACATGGTCTCGATCGGTACATCGCTCAGCTTGCGCCCGTCTTCGCGCAGAAAGGCCACTGCGAAATTCAGTCCCACCATCCCGTCGCTTTCGGCAATCGCGCGCAGCTGATCATCTGTCAGGTTGCGCGAGATAGGACAGAGCGCATGGGCATTGGAATGGGTCGCCACAAGCGGTTTGTCCGAATGGCGTGCAACATCCCAGAACCCTGCCGCATTCATGTGCGACAGGTCGATCAGGATACCCAGTTGATTGCATCGCCGCACCAGCCGGATGCCGTGATCGGTCAGTCCCGGCCCGATATCCGGCCCCGAGGGGAAGCGGAACGGCACGCCATGGCCAAAGATCGTGTTGCGGCTCCAGACCGGCCCCAGCGAGCGCAGCCCGGCCGCGTGCAGCACGTCCAGCATATGCAGATCGGGGTCGATCCCCTCGGCCCCTTCGATGTGAAAGATGGCTGCGATCCGGCCCGCCGCCAGCGCCGCGCGCATGTCTGCCACGCTGCGGCAGACGCTCAAGGCGCCCTGACGCTCCAGCTCGAACAGAATCGCGGCCTGGCTCAGCACCACCGGCAGCGCGTCCTCCCAGTCGATCGGTTCGGGCAGAGGCAGGTCATAGCTGGCATTGGTCATCTCGGCATCGCGGGCTTCGCGATCCATCGGCGAAGGCACGTAGACGGCAAAGAAACCGCCACCAAAGCCGCCCGCCTGCGCCTTGGGCAGGTCAATTGCGCCGTCGCGCCCGGTCAGGAAGGTGCCCGCCTGCGCCACCCCGCCCGCGCGATACAGCTTGAGCAGGACATCGTTATGCCCGTCGATGATCGCCGGATGCGTTGCCGGCATGGTGAGCCTCCCCCGTTGGCGGTTGACCAGATGATAAGAGAAGAAATTTGCATGGCAGAGTAAAAAATGTATGAGCTAACCTCATAGAGCTAGTCTAAATATGAGACCGCCCCATGGCCAAGCCCAAGACATGGCATTCGCTACCCGAGTACTTCGCCCTGCGCGCGCTGATGCAGACCGGCACCACCACCGGGGCCGCGCATCAGCTGGGCCTGTCGCAATCGGCAGTCAGCCGCTCGGTCGCCAGCCTTGAAAACAGGCTTGGCACGCCGCTGTTCGAACGCGAGGCGGGCCGGCTGCGTCCGACACAAGACGCGGTGCGGCTGAACCTGCGCCTTGACCCACTGTTCGAAGCCCTCGATCGGATCGACGGGCAAACCGAACCGGTGCGCGAAACCCTGCGCCTGATCGCCCCGCCCTCTTATGCGCACCGGTTCCTTGTGGCGCAGATCAGCAGCTTTCTCGAAATGAACCCCGCGTTTTTTGTCAGTTTCGAGGTCAATACCTCGGACGAGGTGACACGCGGCATTCTGGACGACCGCTTTGACCTGGGCATCAGCGGGGTCGAGCAAAGCCGCGCAGGGGTCAAGACCATGCCCTATCGGGTGTCGGGCGCGGTCTGTGCCATGCCAACGGATCACCCGCTGGCAACGCGTGATCGGGTCGGGCCGGCCGATCTGCACGGGCAGAACATGATCGCTCTGACCCGCCGCCATGTACGGCGCGGGCAACTGGAACGGCTGCTGCATCAGGCCCGCGCCACGCCGCGCATCGTGGCCGAGGTGTCGACCTCTTTCGCCGCCGCCGACCTGGCAAGAGAGGGTTTGGGGCTGACCGTGATCAACCCCTTTCCGATTTACCATTACCGCGCCGGAGATTTGGCCTTTGTGCCATTTGCCTCGGACCTGGAGTATCGCAGCTATTTCCTTGTGTCCGAGACCCGGCCAATGACAAGGCCCGCCCGCGCCTTCATGCGGCATCTGCGGCTCAACACACCGCCCGACCCGTTTTCACGCAAAGCCTGAGCCGGTCCCGGCTCAGACGTCGGCCCGCACAGTCTGGCGCTGCTGGCCCAGCCCCTCGATGCGCAGCTCCATCACGTCGCCCGGCTTGAGGTAGACCGGCGCGGGCTTCATCCCCATGCCGACACCGGGCGGCGTGCCGGTCGAGATCACGTCGCCCGGATGCAGGGTGAACAGCTGGCTCAGATGCGCGATGATCTGCGCCACGCCAAAGATCATGGTGCCGGTGGTGCCGGTCTGCATCCGCTTGCCGTTCACCTCCAGCGAGAGGCCCAGCGCCTGCGGGTCCGGCACCTCGTCCCGGGTCACCAGCCAGGGGCCGGTGGGGCCGAAGGTGTCGCAGGACTTGCCCTTGGTCCATTGCCCGCTGAGCGCGGTCTGGAACTGGCGCTCGCTGACATCGTTGACGATGCAATAGCCCGCCACATGATCCAGCGCCTCGGCCTCGGTGACATATTTCGCGGTCTTGCCGATCACCACACCCAGCTCGACCTCCCAGTCGGTGCTGGTCGAGCCGCGCGGGATCACCACATCGTCATTCGGGCCGACAATGGCGGAATTGGCCTTGAGGAACAGGATTGGATGGGCCGGGATATCGGCTCCGATCTCGGCCGCGTGATCGTGGTAATTGAGGCCGATGCAGAGGAACTTGCCAATGCCACCGACACAGGAGCCCAGCCGGGTGGTGCCGGATACGAGCGGCAGCGAGGCCGGATCAAGCGCCCGCAGCCGGTCAAGCGCGGCATCGCCCAGCACGTCGCCGGTGATATCGTCGACATGATCCGACAGGTCGCGAATATTGCCCTTGGCATCCAGAAGTCCGGGCTTCTCGGCTCCCGGAGCCCCATGGCGCAGCAGTTTCATGAACTCTCTCCCGATCTTGTGTCACCCGACGCGCGGGCCTGGCGGAACAAAAGTCTGATTTCAGACTTTTGCCAAGACTTTTACTTAAAAGTCTTGGCCGCCCGGGTCCGATAGTGGCGCATTTCGCGGCCGGGTGGGAAGAGCGGGGGCCTTGAGCCGAACGTCACGACGACCGAAGGCGAAGGACCGCATCGACGGCGGTTGCGGACCGGGTTCCGACGATGACCGGGTTGCTCTCGATCTCGTCAAGCGTGTCACGCAAGTCCCAGGCCATACGCGACAGGGCAGCAGCCGCCTCGCCCAGAGCGGTGGCCGCCAGAACCGGTTGCCCCCGGTACCCCGACAACAGCCTTGCGGCGCGCAGACCGGCAATGGCGGTTGCGGCCTCATCGGGCGTGAACGGCGCCATCAGCAGAACGTCCTCTCCGAGGAGATCCACGAACAGACCGCCCGGTGCGATCCGCACGGCTGGGCCGAAATTGGGATCGTTGACCGCCCCCAGCGACCACTCCATGCCGGGGTCGACCATCCGCGCCACCAGCACCGGCCCGTCGAACCGCTCCGCCAGATCCTCATAAGCGGCGGCGACCGCGTCGGGCGTTGCCAGCCCTGTCTGCACCCCAGCCAGATCGGACTTGTGTGACAGGCCCCTTTGGGTGGTTTTCAGAACGACGCTGCCACCGATCCGCTGGGCGGCCTGCAACGCCTCATCCCGAGACGCGGCCAGCACATGCGGCGGGCAAGCGATGCCATAATCGGCGAACAGCGCGTATCCCTCGGCCTCGCCGATCCAGTCGCGACCGGCAAGCCTGGCGCGCCATGCCGCCGCACGCGGGTGCGGCATGGCGGGCGGACGAAACCGCGCGACAGGGCCATGATCGTGCAACGCGCGCACCGCCGCCATCGCGTTCTGCATCCCGCTGAGCAGGGGAATACCCAGATCGGCGAAATGCGCGGCGATGGCGCGGTCATCGCTGCCCGAGAAGTTCGAAACGGCAGCAAGCGGCTTATCGGTCTGCCGGTAGGCATCGGCAAGCGCCCGACCGTGCATTTCGTGCAGGTAGTAATTGCCGCGCCAGTTGAGCACGTAAAGCCCGGTGCCAACGCCGGGATCGGCCATCATGGCGGCAACGGACCAGTTATAGGTCTCTTGCGCGCCCTGCCCCGTCCCCCACGCATCCAGTGGATTGTCGGCGGCAATCCCCGGCTCCAGCACCGACTGAATGCGGGCTCGGGTCTCGGGCGCAAGCGAGGCGTATGACAGGCCATGATCCTCGGCCAAGTCCGCCATCAGTTCGCGCTCGCCGCCGGAATCGTGGATCGAGGCAATACCCGGAGCACTGGCCCGCCTGCCTTGCGCAAACAGCGCCAGCATCGCCGCCATCTCGTCGACCGTTTCCGCCATATGCCCGCCCAGCCGCCGCACCAGCGCGCGGAACAGGGCATCGTCGCCCACCAGCGCGCCCGTATGCGAGATCGCCATGCGCGCACTCAGGGCCGAGCGCCCAACCTTGAGGATCACCACCGCAATGTCGCGGGCGGCCGCCTCCTCCATCGCGGCGACAAACCCCTCCGGGTCGCGCACGGTTTCGAGGAACAGGCCGACCACGCGGGTTTCCGGCTGGTCGACCATCCAGCGCAGGTAGTCCGCGGCTGTGGTCACCGTCTCGGAGCCGGTGCTGACCGCCTGCGAAAACCGCAGCCGCCGGTCGTTGTTCATCAACGCCCCCAGGATCGAGCCCGATTGCGCAATCAACCCGATACCGCCTGGTTTCAGGTCCAGCGGCACCGGAAAGGGCGTTACCCGCAGACCATGGGTCAGGTTGTGAAACCCCATGCTGTTGGGTCCGCAAAGCGCGGCGCCCGCCGCACGGACCCGCTCGCCGATGCGGCGGCGCATCTCTGGATCGGGACATTCCGAAAACAGGGTCAACGCCCGCGTGCCCGTGGCCAGAGCGGCGTCAACAGCGGCCTCTACCCGTTCGGTTGCCAGCGACAGGACCACATGTTCTGGCACTTCCGGGAGATCGGCCAGCGCGGCGGCGATCCGCCCGCCCGACTGTGCCGCAAGCCGAGGATTGACCCGCAGGATGGGGCCGGAGAACCCACCGCCGCTCAGCATCCGATCCAACGCATGGCCATAGGAATCGGGCCTGTCGGACACCCCGACAAGGGCGATGCTTAGCGGCGCCAGCAGCGCATCCATGGCCGATCTCGGTACTGTCTGGTCCTGCACTGGAGTGCCTCATCGAAGTCTCACAAGGCAGTTTGGGCGCAATGGGCCGGCAGGTGAAATTCCGAATTGGAAACGAGCGATTTACCCGGCTTATACCGTATCCCTGACCGGCAATACCGCCCGTGCCGCCATCTCGTCGCGGATCAGCTGGATAAAGGCCTTGGCGGGTACCGAAAGCTCTGCCCCCGCCTTGACAATCAGGGCGGTGTCATAGGTGATCTCGGGTACAAAAGGCCGCCAGCAAACGCCATCTTGCAAGTGCAGACAGCCGTTCAGCGCATCGACAATCGCGACCCCGGCGCCCTCGGCCACCATCCGGCGGACCACCGCAAAGAAGAACCCATGCACAGGCGCGGCTATCTCGAAACCGGCCTCGGCACAGACCGCGCGCAACTGCCGGTCGACCTGGTTGCTGTCCTGAATGCCGATCAGGCGCTGATCCACCAGGTCGCCGGGAGTGATACAGTCCTTGGCCGCCAGCGACGAACCTGCAGGAAAGATACAGACGCAGGGCAGGGAAAACGGCTCCACCTCCAGCGACGGCGCGGCAACCGGCGCCTCGACCAGGCCTATGTCACACTGTCCGTTGCTGACCAGATACGCGATCTGGGTTGAACTGCGCACCCGCAGGTCGATCTCGACCTTTGGGTTTTCGGCGGTGTAGCGGGCCACCAGCTGCGGCAAGAGGCCAAAGGCCGAGGCGCCCAGCGCCCCGATCCGCAACAGCCCCGCCCCACCCTGCCTGATCAGGCGCGCCCGGTTGGCAAACTGCTCGACCGCAAGGATCGACAGTTCCGCATCCATATGCAGCAGATAGGCCTCGGGGCGCGGTGCGAAATGTCCCTTGGATCGGTGAAACAGCGGAAAGCCCAGCATATCCTCGAGCCGCGAGAGCGCGATGCTGATGGCGGGCTGGGTCAGGTGAAGCCGGTCGGCGGCTTTGGAGACGGACCCTTCTTCCATGACGGCATGGAAAACCTCGAGGTGGCGCAGCTTCAGATGCATGGCGCAACTATAAGAAATCGGCGATTTGAGGCCAAACAAATTATCATTTTTTAAACGGAAGGCGAAGCCTACCCGCCTGCCCCGCAGTCCTGAAGGATCATGTCGGCACCCTTTTCGCCCACCATGATCGCCGGGGCGTTGGTATTGCCCGAGGTCAGTGTGGGAAAGATCGAGGCATCGACCACCCGCAACCCGCCGATGCCATGCACCCGCAGGCGCGCATCCACCACATCCCGCGCCGCGTCCGGCCCCATCCGGCAGGTGCTGACCGGGTGGAACACGGTTCCGGCCCGCTGCCGGATGTCGGCGATCAGTTCCTCATCGGAACAAATGTCCGTACCGGGCAGCATCTCGGCCTCGATCAGCCGGGCAAGCGCCGGGGCCTCGGCCAGCCGCCGCAACAGCCGCGTACCTTCGAGCATCTCCTGCATGTCGTTGTCGGTGGAGAGGTAATTGGGGTGGATCGCCGGTGGCTCTTTCGGGTCCGAGGAGCGGATCTCCAGATGCCCCCGGCTGGTGGGCCGGGTCGGCTGGGCGCTGAGCAGGAAGCCGGGGAACGGATCGGGGTTCATCAGCGGCCGCTTGCCCGGCGGCGCCTTGGTATAGCTGACCGGGGAGAAGAACAGCTGCATGTTCGGGCGATCCAGACCGGGGCGCGAGCGTACGAACCCGCCCGCCTGGTTGACGCCCAGCGACAGCGGCCCGCGCCGGGTCAGCACATAGCGCAGCCCGTGCCACAGCTTGCCATACCACGGGTGCAGTTGGGTGTTCAGCGTCGGCACGCGCGAGCGGTAGAGATGGTCGATGCACAGATGATCCTGCAAGTTCCGCCCCACCCCGTCCAGCGCATGCACGACCTCTATGCCCCTGCCCCGCAACAGGTGGGCGGGGCCGATGCCGGAGAGTTGCAGCAATTGCGGCGAGTTGATCGCGCCGCCCGACAGGATCACTTCGCGCCGGGCCCGCGCGGTCTTTACCTGCCCGTTCCGGCGATAGGATACACCCACCGCCTGCCTGCCCTCGAACAGCACCCGTTCGGCCATCGCCCCCGTCTCGACACGCAGGTTCGCGCGCCGCAAAACGGGGCGCAGATAGGCCCGCGCCGCCGACATCCGCATGCCCCCCTTGGCGGTATTCTGATAGGTGCCCACCCCCTCTTGCGTGGCCCCGTTGAAATCGCGGTTGTGCGGAAATTGAAGCTCTCCGCCCGCCGCGATGAAATCCCGGCAGAGCGGGTGCAGGTCGCGATCCATGGTCGCCACATGCAGCGGGCCATTGTCGCCGCGAAAGGCGTCGCCACCCCGGTCGTTGGTCTCGGACCGCCGGAAATAGGGCAGCACATCCGCCCAGCCCCAACCCGGATTGCCCATCGCCTGCCACTCGTCGAAATCCTGCGCCTGTCCCCGGACATAGACCATCGCGTTGATCGAGCTTGACCCGCCCAGCACCTTGCCGCGCGGCCAATAGCTAACCCGCCCGTTCAGCGCTGCATCGGGTTCGGTATGGTACATCCAGTTGACGCTGGGCCGGTAAAAGGTCTTGCCATAGCCGATCGGCATCCAGATCCAGAAATTCAGATCGCTGCCCCCCGCCTCCAGCATCAACACCGTGTGCCGGCCGTTCTCGCTCAGCCGGTTGGCCAGCACGCAGCCGGCCGATCCCGCCCCCACGATGATGAAGTCATATTCGCTCATGGCGGGCACCGCCCCCTTTTGCCGAGCATCTAGGTCGCAGGTGCCGCGCTGATGACAAAAAGTTTGCGCAAGTGGTCATGTATCTCCCATTGACCGGTCCAGCCCTGCGGAAGCACCAGAAGGTCGCCCGGCCCGATGTCACGGCTGCCACTGCCATCGGCATTTGTCACAGTCGCCCGTCCGGACAGGATATGACAATATTCGCCGCCCCCGGTGCGGTCTGCGGTAAAGCGGCCCGGCGTACACTCCCAGACCCCGATCATGGTGCCGCCATCGGCCGAGGTCCACAACACGGTCGAGGCCTCGGTCTGACCAGCGGTCAGGCTGGTGGGCTTGTCGGCAAAGGCGCCCAGCGGCACCGAGGCAAGGTCAGCGAATGTTTGCAGGTCGATCATGGCAGCTCTTTCGATCAGGGGGGAAATGCCCGAAACCGGGCATCAGTCGCTTGGTTTCGTTGATTTCTTCTGTTGTCCAAACACCTGCGCCAGCACCATCATCCCCGTCGTCACCAGGATCATGATGGTCGAGATCGAGGCAATGGTCGGGTCGATCTGGTCGCGCAACGCGTTGAACATGTTGCGCGTCAGGGTCGGGTTGTCGCCGCCCGAGACGAACATTGCCACCACCACCTCGTCGAACGAGGTCAGAAACGACAACAGCGCACTGGTCACAACGGCAAAGCGGATCTGCGGCAAGGTCACGGTCAGAAACGCCTTCCAGCGTGGCGCGCCCAGGCTGCGGGCGGCCTCCTCCTGGCTCATGTCGAAGCTTTTCAGCGCCGAACCGGTGACGATCACCACCAGCGGCAGCGCCAGCACCGTATGCGCCAGCACCAGCCCGGTGATCGTATAGAGGATCTGAAGCTGCACATAGGCGTAGAAGGCCCCAATCGCGACCAGCACCACCGGCACCATCATCGGCGTGATCATCAGCACGAAAGCCGCGCGGACAAACCGGATTTTCGAGCAATGCAGGCCATAAGCCGCCAGCACGCCAATCGGTGTCGCCACCAGCATCGTCAGGAACGCCGCCTTGAACGAGGTCCGCGTTGCCAGCATCCATTCGGGCGAGCCGAAGTAATGGTCATACCAGCGCGTTGACCAGGTTTCGGGTGGAAACTCCAGATACTGGCTGTCGGAGAACGACATCGGCACCACGATCAGCGTGGGCGTCACCAGCAGCACCATGGTGATTACCGCGATCACATAAAGCCACAGGCGCTGGCCATGGGTGATCTGGGTCTCGGTCGCGGGGCTTTGGAACCAGCGCAGCATCAGTGCCCTCCCCCGGTCATCTTCTCAAGGTTCAGAAAGCGCGAGGCGATCCACAGGATCACCATGGTCGAGACCAGCAGCACCACGCCCAGCGCGCTGGCCGCCCCCCAGTTCACGAAGAGCTCGATGTTGGACACGATCTTCATGGACACCATGATCACCTTGCCGCCGCCCAGCACCGCCGGGGTGACAAAGAAGCCAAGGCAGAGGATGAACACCATCAAAGACCCGGCAAACAGCCCCGGTAGGGTCAGCGGAAAGAACA
>NZ_JBXWRD010000060.1:0-24815 GCF_059612725.1 Ruegeria sp. YKSF070
GCTGCCGCTCAAGGTGACGCTACTTCCCGATACGCGGTTCATCGCGTCCCGGTGCGATTTCGAGGACTGGGCAAAGGGGCGCAGCCAGTTGCGCATGGAATGGTTCTATCGTGACATGCGCCGCAAGACCGGGTTGTTGATGGAGGGTGACCATCCCGCGGGTGGCAGTTGGAACTATGATGCCGACAATCGCAAGCGTCCCCCGCGCGACCACGTGTTCCCGGCACCGTTGCGGTTCGAACCAGACGCGACCACTTTCGAGGTGCTGGACCTTGTTGACTCCCGCTTTGGCACGAATTTCGGCACGTCGCGTCCGTTCTGGTTTGCAACCGACCGGGAACAGGCTTTGCAGTCGCTAGACCACTTTGTCGCCGAGGCGCTGCAGCTGTTCGGCGACTATCAGGACGCGATGCTGACGGGGGAACGGTTTCTGTATCATTCCGTCCTGTCGGTCTATCTCAATCTCGGTCTGTTGGACCCGTTGGAGGTCTGCCGTGCCGCCGAACAGGCCTGGCGCAAGGGCCGTGCGCCCTTGAACGCTGTCGAAGGCTTCATTCGGCAGATCATCGGTTGGCGCGAATTCGTAAGGGGCATCTATTTTCTCGAGGGAGCGGGATACACGGCATCCAATGCGCTGGGACACCAGCGAGATCTGCCAGCCTTCTACTGGGGCGGCGAGACGCGGATGACCTGTATTCGCGAGGCGGTGTCTCAGACGCGGGACGAGGCCTATGCCCATCATATTCAGCGCCTCATGATCACCGGCAATTTTGCCTTGTTGGTGGGGGTCGATCCGCAGCAGGTCCACGAATGGTATCTGGCCGTTTACGCCGATGCATTCGAGTGGGTCGAGGCTCCGAACACCATCGGCATGAGCCAGTTCGCCGATGGTGGGATCGTGGCGTCCAAGCCCTATGTGTCAAGCGGCGCCTACATCAATCGGATGTCGGACCACTGCAAGACATGCGCCTATGACGTGAAGGTCAAGACCGGTGACCGGGCTTGTCCGTTCAACCTGCTTTACTGGAGCTTTCTGGACCGCCATCGGGACCGGTTCGCGGACAATCCTCGCATGGGTAACATGTACCGGACGTGGGAGCGGATGGATCCGGATCAGCGCCGGAAAATCCTGTCGGATGCCCACACCCTGCTGGCCCGGCTTGACGGCGGAGATATCGTCTAGCCGTCAGACGCGGCGGGGGCCGCCTCGCCCTTGGTCAGCGCGCCATTGTCCCAGTTGCCCTTTTCTTCCTGGCCGCTGGCATATTTCATGGTGCCTTCGCCCTGACGTTTGCCATTGCGGAAATGACCCTCGTAGACATCGCCATTGGCATAGGTGGCGACGCCGATACCGCTGATCTTGCCCGCCTGCCACTGGCCCTTGTAGCGGAACCCGTCGGCCATCACGATCTCGCCGTCGCCCTCGCGCTGGCCGTTGACATATTGGCCGGTATAGACCGAGCCGTCGGGATAAGTGGCCTTGCCCTGCCCGTGACGTACCCCATCCTGCCACTCGCCCTCATAGCGATAGCCGTCGGCATAGGTCATGATGCCCTGGCCGTGGTTCTTGGCATTCTTGAAGGTGCCCTTGTAGACGATGCCATTGGCATAGATCGCGGTCCCCGTGCCCTCGATCACGCCGGCGACCCACTCGCCCTCATAGCTTGACCCGTCGGGATAGGTGATCTTGCCCTGTCCATCGGCCAGATCGGCGCGGAAATTGCCCTCGTAGACAGAGCCATCGGGATAGGTGACGCGGCCCTGGCCTTCGATCTGGCCGGCAACCCAGGACCCGGCATAGCTGTAGCCGTCGGTGCCGGTGAAGATGCCCTGACCCTCGCGCCGGTCATCGGTGAAATCACCCTGATAGACATCGCCGTTTGCATAGGTGACCTTGCCCTTGCCTTCGCGCCGCCCGGCGATCAGGTCGCCCTCGTAGACATCTCCATTGGCCTGGGTCAGCGTGCCCTTGCCGTTGATCTGCCCATCGGCCCAGAAGCCCACATAGACGAGTCCGTCGGGCAGGGTCAGCGTGCCCTCGCCATGACGCTGCCCCGCGACGATGCCGCCCTCGTAGACGGCGCCGTCGGGATAGGTGATCTTGCCCAGCCCCTCTTTCTGGCCGTCGACCCAGTCGCCATCATAGACATATCCACCGGGGCTTTGCATCACGCCCTTGCCGTGATGCTTGGCATCGCGGAACCCGCCTTCGTATCGGACACCATTGGCATAGATCGCGACGCCTTGGCCGTTGATAACCCCGTCCGACCATTCGCCCTCATAGGTACCGCCGTCGGAAAAGGTGATCTTGCCCATGCCTTCGGGCTTGCCCTGGGCGAAATCGCCCTCGTAGACCGACCCGTTGGGAAAGCGCGCGACGCCGCGGCCGCGGATTTCTCCATCGACCCATTCGCCGCTGTATTCATAGCCGTTCGGCAGCCGATAGGTGCCGGTGCCATGTTGCAGGCCGCCTCGGAACGTGCCCTCGTAGACGCCGCCGATCTCGTCCTGCGTGGTCAGAACCTGGTCCTGCTGGGCATAGGCCGCTGGGGCCATGGCCAGCATGGCGGCAAATGCGATGCGTCTGCGGTTTCTGGTCATTGATGCCTCTGTCTGCCCTGTCGACCGTCTGAATGCGGCACCGCGAAATTAAGGCAGGTCCGGGCAAGGGGCAATGTCTTTTGCCGCATTTGGCTTTTCCTCGCGCGTCGATCTGATAAATCGGCAGATCAGGAGCAAGGGCAAGGGGGCATCATGGCCGACCGTTTCCGTATCACTCTGGCGCAGCTCAATCCCACCGTGGGCGACCTGGCTGGCAATGCCGCCAAGGCCCGCATGGCCTGGGAGCGGGGACGCGCGGCGGGGGCCGAACTGGTGGCGCTGCCCGAGATGTTCGTGACCGGGTACAACACGCAAGACCTGGTGTTGAAACCGGTGTTTCACGATGCCGCCATCGCCATGGTCGAGGCGCTCGCCGAGGATTGCGCCGACGGGCCGGCGCTGGCCATTGGCGGCCCGTGGGTCGAGGACGGCAAGCTTTACAACGCCTACCTGATCCTGCGGGGTGGCAAGATCGTCAGCCGCTCGCTCAAGACCCACCTGCCCAACGAGACCGTTTTCGACGAGGTGCGCATTTTCGATGCCGGACCGCTGGGCGGACCCTATTCGGTGGGCAATACCCGCATCGGCAGCCCGATCTGCGAGGATGCCTGGCACGAAGATGTCGCCGAAACCCTCGCCGAGACCGGGGCCGAGTTTCTGCTGGTGCCTAACGGGTCGCCCTATTACCGTGACAAGTATGATACTCGGATCAACCAGATGGTGGCACGTGTGGTCGAGACCGGTCTGCCGCTTATTTATCTCAACATGGTGGGTGGTCAGGATGATCAGGTGTTCGACGGTGGCACCTTTGGCCTGAACCCGGGTGGCGCGCTGGCCTTTCGCATGCCTGTCTTTGACGAGGCGATCACCCATGTCGATCTGGAACGCGGACCCGAAGGCTGGCGCATCGCCAAGGGCGAGGTGGCGCTGCTGCCCGATGCCTGGGAGCAGGATTACCGCGTGATGGTCGAAAGCCTGCGCGATTACATGCGCAAGGCCGGCTTTGGAAAGGCGCTGCTGGGCCTGTCCGGCGGGGTGGATTCGGCGCTTGTGGCGGCAATCGCAGCCGACGCCTTGGGCGCAGAAAACGTGCGCTGTGTCATGCTGCCCTCGGAATATACAAGCGCCGAGTCGCTGGAGGACGCCGAGGCCGTGGCGCAGGCGCTGGGCGTTCGATATGACTATGTCCCGATCTCGGAAAGCCGGGCGGCGGTGACCAACACTCTGGCACCTCTCTTTGCGGGGACCGAACCGGGGCTGACCGAAGAGAACATCCAGTCCCGCCTGCGTGGCCTGTTGCTGATGGCGCTTTCCAACAAGTTTGGCGAAATGCTGCTGACCACCGGCAACAAGTCCGAGGTGGCGGTGGGATATGCCACCATCTATGGCGACATGGCGGGCGGTTATAATCCGATCAAGGATCTCTACAAGACACGGGTGTTCGAGACCTGCCGCTGGCGCAACTCCAACCACCGGTCCTGGATGATGGGACCTGCGGGCGAGGTGATCCGGCCTTCGGTCATCGACAAGCCACCCAGTGCCGAGTTGCGCGCGGATCAGAAGGACAGCGACAGCTTGCCGGATTATCCCGAACTGGACGCGATCCTGGATATTCTGGTCGATCAGGACGGCTCCATCGCCGATTGCGTCGCTGCCGGGTTCGACCGCGATGTCGCCCGCCGGGTCGAGCATCTGATCTATATCAGCGAGTACAAGCGCTATCAGGCGGCCCCCGGTGCCCGGCTGACCCCGCGCGCCTTCTGGCTGGACCGGCGATATCCCATCGTGAATCGCTGGCGCGACCCGAGTTGATGCGGCATCGGCAACAATCGTTGATGGCAGTAGAGACTGTCTCGGGGTCAAATCCGATTTGAGGCGAATTTGACCTAAATATGACATTTTGAGGGCGCGGACCCGGTGAAGATGGCAAAATCGCCATTGTCACCGCCTTTGCCCTCAAACCTGGTGCAAATCGGGGTGATGGATACTCGTATCTGGGATGTGTGCCATGTTGAATCCTCTGAACGCGCCCCCGCAAGGGGTGGAAATGCTGAAATCGCCACCGCGTGAGATCGACGAAGCCGTCATCGACAAGGTCGTCGAGGCGGTGATGCGCGAAGAGGCGCCTGCGCCGAGGCCCAAGCCGCGCAAGACCCTGCCCGAGATCGCACCCGCCGTGCCGGAAGCCCCTCAAGAGACGCAAAGCAGAGCGCGCTATCAGCCGAAATGGCGCCACTCTGCCGCCATCCTGGCGCTTGCGATCTTGATCGGCTGGCCCGGGTTGCTTCCGCTGTTGCTGGGCCTTGCCATTGTCTTGCCGATCATTGCCTATCTGACTGTGGGCCACGACCGCATGTCTGAGATGGTCGCGGCGGCTTTCGGCCGGTTCCGGCGGTTTGATCCGGTCCGGGCCGAGATCCTGCGCGATTGGGCGATGCGGCGCGTCGCCGGGATAGAACGGATGTTGTCCTGGCTGCCCGAGCGGTGGACCTCGGGGCTGTACCTGCCCGACTTCCGGGATGCACCGGTGGTGCATGACAAGATGCGATTGGATCCGTTCTCGCGGTTCCAGGCTGAACAGGCCGAAACATCTGACGCTAGGTAATGGCAGTTCTGCCACAGCCCGCAAGGATGTGATCCGGCGCGTCGATTTAGCCCCTTTCGTCCGGGCAGGGCGGGCTACATCACTGACACTGATTGTGTCCTGTGAATGAGCCCGAATGCCCGGACCCCGCCCGACCGATTTCTATTCCGACCTTGCCCTGCCGAAGCAGGTCGAGGTCGTTGTGGTTGGTGGCGGCATCATCGGGGTCTCGGCGGCGCTGGAACTGGCCGAACGAGGCGTCTCGGTCCTGTTGTGCGAAAAGGGTCAGATCGGGGCTGAGCAAAGCTCACGCAACTGGGGTTGGGTGCGGCTGGGCATGCGCGACCCGCGCGAGATCCCGCTCATGCAGGCGGCCCTGGAGATCTGGGACGGGTTGGATGCGCGTCTGGGACGCAACACCGGCTTTGTGCGCTCTGGCATCCTGTTTGCCTCTTCGGGGCGGCGCAGCACTGGGAATCTGGAGCGCTGGGCGTGCCATGTGGATGGGCTGGATACGCGGGCCCGGATGATTGAGGGGGCGGAGCTTGCCACCCAACTACCCGGTCACCGCAAGCCGCCGGGCGCGGCACTGTTCATGCCGCAGGACGGCCGGGCCGAGCCGCAATGGGCCGCCCCCGCGATTGCAGAGGGCGCCCGTGACCGGGGTGCACAAATCCTGACCGCCTGTGCTGTGCGCTCGGTCGACGTCGAGGCGGGCCGGGTGACCGGGGTCTATACCGAACGGGGCCGGGTGGCCTGTTCCAGAGTGATTTTGGCGGGTGGGGCCTGGTCGCGCCTCTTTGCTGGCAATGCAGGTGTATCGCTGCCGCAACTCAAGGTGCTGAACACCGTGTTACGCAGTTCGCCCATGGCCGAGGGTCCCAATGCCGCCTATTGGTCGGACGGGTTCGCCATGCGCCGCCGTGCCGATGGTGGCTTTACCATTGCTGCGGGCACGCAGAACACGGTTGATCTTGTGCCCGACAGCCTGCGGCTGGCACATCGGTTCCTGCCCGCTTTCCGGCAGGAATGGCGTTCGCTGCGCTTTCGGCTGTCGCGCCGCTGGCTGGAAGAGGCGCAGATGGCGCGCCAGTGGCAGCCGGGCGATGTGACCCCGTTCGAGCTGACCCGGATACTCGACCCGGAGCCGTCGCAGAAACACCTGCGCCGCGCGTGGTCTGCCGCCCGCCGCGCCTTTCCGATGCTCGACGGGGCCGAGATCATGCAAAGCTGGGCCGGGATGATCGACGTGACCCCGGATGCGATCCCGGTGATCTCGGGTGTCCCGGATCTGCCGGGACTGTTCATAGCAACGGGGTTTTCCGGGCACGGGTTCGGGATCGGGCCGGGCGCCGGGCGATTGATCGCCGATCTGGCGACAAGCGAACCCCCGGTGGTGGACCCATGGGAGTTTCGCCTGTCGCGGTTCAGCGATGGCAGCCGGGTGGCGCCCGATCCGGGGTACTGAGCCCGGAGCCTTAGCCCATCAACTGATAGCTGACGGGCACGAAGCGGAAACCGTCACCGCGCGCTTCCACGTAACCTGCCGCGGGGAAAGGCATGTGATAGCCGATCATCGGCACCCGGTCGGCGGCCAGCATGCCCAGGATCTGACGGCGCGAGGCGGTTGCCTTGGCCTTGTCCATGTCGAACCGTACTTCCCATTCAGGATGCGCGAAGGACCAGACATAATGGTTCGCCAGATCGGCGGTCAGCATCAGCTGCTGCCCGTCGCTCTCCAGCATGTAACCCATATGGCCCGGCGTGTGCCCCGAGGCATCGACCGCCGTTACCCCGGCGGCGACCGAGGCGCCCGGCTCGACAAAGGTCATTTTCTCCGCCAGCGGCGTTACATGCGACTTGACGAGGTCACCGACCCGGTTACCGGCCTCGGCCTTGGACCAGAAATCGTATTCGGCGGCGCCGGTGACATAACGGGCATTGGCAAAGGTGGGGGCGCCATCGGTCATCATGCCGCCGATATGGTCGGGATGCATATGGGTGATTACCACCACATCGATGGCTTCGGGCGCAACGCCAGCTGCTTCTAGCGCGCGGGTAATGCCGCCCTGGCCTAGACCGGTGTCGAACAGCACCAGTTCGGCCCCGGTATCGACCAGCGTAGGGGTAAAGAAGAATTGTGCCGTGTCGGCAGGGATGAAGTTCTCGGCCGAGACACGGGCGAAATCCTCGTCCGATGCGCCACCGCCAAAGATGTCCTTGGCCCCGTCTCGCGGCAGGCTGCCGTCAAGAAGGGTGGTCACCCCCAGGCTGCCCAGCTTGAACGAGCGGGCGATGGGAGCCGCCGCCTTTCCGCCATGGGCACCGGCCAGGACGGGCGCCGCGACAGCGGCAAGCGGTAGGGATGCGGCACCGGTCAAGGCGGCGCGGCGCGAAAGCTTCAGGTTCATGATCAGACCTCCCCAGTTATGTGTGAAACACCCAAAAGGATAGGGCAGGTCGAGGCACCGGCAACCTCGGTATTAATGCATAAATCTGTGCGGATTTCAGGTGGCGCCGGGTGATCAGGTCTATACCCGCAAGCGGATTGGCGATGGTGTTGGTTTGAAGAAGGTGGCAGGGCGCCGAACTGGACAATTGCCGGGCCTTGTGACAAGGGGATCGGCAACAGGAGATGTCCATGACCACCACCCGTTTCGCCCCTTCGCCCACCGGTTACATCCATGTGGGCAACCTGCGCACCGCGCTGATGAATTTTTTGATCGCCCGCAAGGCGGGTGGCACCTTCATCCTGCGCATCGATGACACCGACCCAGAGCGGTCTAAAGAGGAATATGTCGACGCGATCAAGCAGGACCTCGACTGGCTGGGCCTGCATTGGGACCGGGTAGAGCGTCAGTCCGAGCGGCTGGACCGCTATGCCGAGGCTGCCGACAAGCTGCGCGACATGGGTCGGTTCTACGAGGCGTTCGAGACCCCGACCGAACTGGATTTGAAGCGCAAGAAGCAACTCAACATGGGCAAGCCACCGGTCTACGACCGGGCGGCGCTGTCGCTGTCGGAGGGTGAGAAAGACGCCCTGCGGGCCGAGCGTGGCAACGGCGTGTGGCGGTTCAAGCTGGACCAGGAGCGGATCGAGTGGACTGACGGCATCCTCGGGGATATCTCGATCGACGCGGCCAGTGTCAGCGACCCGGTCCTGATCCGGGGCGACGGTCAGGTTCTCTATACGCTGGCGTCGGTGGTCGATGATACCGATATGGGCGTCACCGATGTGGTGCGCGGCTCGGACCATGTGACCAACACCGCGACCCAGATCCAGATCATGGCGGCGCTCGGGTTCGAACACCCCCGCTTTGCGCATCATTCGCTGCTGACCGGCCCGCAGGGCGAGGCGTTGTCGAAGCGCCTGGGCACGCTGGCCCTGCGCGATTTGCGCGAGCAAGGGGTGCAGCCGATGGCGCTGCTCAGCCTGATGGCGCGGCTCGGCTCGTCCGATCCGGTCGAGTTGCGCAGCGACATGGCCGAGCTGATCGAGGGGTTCGACGTGACCCGGTTTGGCGCGGCACCGACCAAGTTCGATGTGCAGGACCTGTTCCCGCTGACCGGCCGCTATCTGCAGGCGCTGCCGCTGGAGGCAGTCGCGGCAGACGTGGCCGCGGCGGGCGTGCCGGAGGATCTGGCCGCGCCTTTCTGGTTGATGGCGCGCGAGAACATCACCACGCTGAACGATCTGGCAGGGTGGTGGGCGCTGTGCAGGGACGGAGCCGAGCCGCTGATCGCCGACGAAGATCGCGCCTTTGTGGCCGAGGCCATGGCGCTCTTGCCCGAAGGGCCGCTTGACGGTGACAGCTGGGGTGCCTGGACCCAGGCGGTGAAAGAGGCCACCGGCCGCAAGGGCAAGGGGCTGTTCATGCCGCTGCGAAAGGCGGTGACCGGCATGGAGCGCGGGCCGGAAATGGCCACCCTGCTGCCGCTGATGCAGGTGATCCGCGCGCGCGGCTGAGCGGGAGCGCAAGATTTTTCGACGAAAAATCTTGACGCCTCCGGCGGGAGTATTTGCGGCGAAATGAAGGGCTGCGCGTTCAGGTCACCGCGACGATGCGCGCGCCGATTTCGATGAGGGACCGGTCCACCAGATCGGTCTCTTCTGCCTTGAGTTGCTGGTGGCGCGGGTAGCGCGGCTGGGAACGGTCGTCGAGAATGGGTGCCTCCCAGCCGCTGGTGGTGGCGAAGAAGTCGCGCACTCCCTCGAGGCCGAAGGCACGCAGGTAGCCCTGTACCACCACGTCCACATAGCTGAGCAGGATCGGGTGCCGGGTGCTGGGCACGCTCTGTTTTTCCGGTGCCACCGCATAGACCGCGATCTCGGCGGGCTGCTTCAGGTCGTGGCGCACGTGGTCGGTGACCGCGACGCGGTCATAGGCCCATTCGCGCGCATCGAGTGCCTGCCAGTCGTCATTGGGCACATGGGCGATCATGCCGTCGATGCTGCAATCCGCATCCGGAAGTGCCGTCAGAAAGGCCACTTGTCTGAGGTCTGTATGGCGCCAGACGCGCCGCCAGCCGTACAGGCGAGCCGGGCGCGGATCGGGGAAGTCGTGGGTTGCCAGGTTCACCAGGCTGCCGTAGCCAAAGAAATAAGGGTCTGCCATATGTGCCTCGCCGCCGAACCGGTGCAATTGATGTATGTCAAACAGGTTTTTCACGGGATGTGCAATAAGGCTTGCAGATGAAATCCCACGGGGGAGGACCCGATCATGCGCATTACCAAGCGCACCAATATTGCGGTTCGGCTGCTGATGTATTGCGCCGCGCATCCGGACCGGCTGGTGACCAAGTCCGAGATCGCCGAAGTCTGCAACATTTCCGAGAACCATCTGGCCCAGGTGATCAACCAGCTCAGCCAGTTGGGGTTCCTGACCACGCAGCGGGGCCGCAATGGCGGCATGTGTCTGGGCATGGCCGCGGATGCGATCCGCATCGGTGAGGTGTTCAGACATGTCGAGGGCAATCTGCCGATGGTCGAGTGTTTCGCCGATGCCGATAACAGCTGTCCCTTGACCGATGCTTGCCGCCTTCGGTTGGCACTGAGGGATGCGGCGCAGGCGTTTTATGCTTCGCTGGACGAGATCACGCTGGATGCGCTGGTTTGTGACAACACCGACCTGCTCAAGATCCTCAATCCGGTGGTCTGCGCGCGGTAGAGTGTGTCCCAGGTGGGCTGCTTCATTCTCGGGCACGCAGGACGCGCGCCGGGCGGGTGGCGAGCGGGGACAGAGAGAACACAAGGCTTGCAGCAAGTACCGCTGATACGCCCCCCAGCACGATGGCCAGTGCCGAAGGCCAGATCACCGAGAATGATGTCTCGAAGACAAAGCGGCTGATCGCCCAGCCGCCCAGGATGCCTGCGGCCAGCGCGATGGTGCCCGCAGCGGCACCCAGAAGGGCGCTGCGCAGCGCAAGGCTGAGCAGGATACGGCGGCGCGACGCGCCCAGGGTGCGCAGTACCGCCGCCTCGTAGATGCGTGCGCCCTGACCTGCGGCGGCGGCGCCGATCAGTACCAGAAACCCGGTCAGCAAAGAGACGCCTGCGCCATAGGATGTGGCGCTGGCCAACCCGGCCAGCAGGCCGGAGGCGCGGTCGATGGCGTCGCGCACCCGGATCGCGGTGATGTTGGGATAGCTGCTGGCCAGATCGCGTAGAATGGCGGCCTCGGCGGCCTCGTCGGCATAGACCGTGGCGATATGGCTATGGGGGGCGCCGGACAGGGCAGCAGGGTTCATCGCCATGATGAACCCCATGCCCGCGGTCGAGAAATCGACCTCGCGAAACGAGGAGATGCGAGCGGTGATATCGCGGCCCAGGATGTTGACGGTCAGGGTATCGCCCAGTTGCAGGCCCATCTCGGCCGCCTCTTCGGCGGCAAAGCTGATCAGGGGCGGACCTGCGTAATCCTCGGGCCACCATTCGCCCTCGGTCAGCCGGGTGGTGTCGGGCAGTTCGGCGGAATAGGTCACCCCCCGATCGCCACGCAGCACCCAATGGTTTCCGGCGACCTCGCGCGCGGGCAGATCGTTGATACGCGTGATGATTCCGCGCAGCATCGGCGCGCTTTCAATGCGGCTGACGCCAGGGTCGTTTCGCAGCCGGGCGGTAAAGCCGGGCATCTGGTCACGCTGGATATCGACAAAGAAATACGAGGGCGCCACATCGGGAAGGTTGCCGGAAATCGCATTGCGCAGGGTGCCGTCGATCTGGCCCACGGCGGCCAGCACCGACAGGCCCAGGCCCAGCGACAGCATCACAGGCGCGGCCCCCTGCCGTGGCGAAGAGATCGAGGCCAGCGCCCAGCGAAGCGCCGGGCGACCGCGCGCGAGCGGGGCAGCGGCACGGCTGAGCGCCCGCACCGCGCCGGCGGCGAGGGCGAGCAAGAGGAGCGCCCCGGCGATGCCGCCCAATGTCCAGAGTGTCAGTGCCAGCGCCCCGCTGAACCACGCGGCCAGCCCGCAGAGCAGGACCAGTCCGGCGCCCGTGGCCAGCACATAGCGAAGTCGCGGCAGCAGCGGGGCACGGGACAGGGCATCGCGGAGCAGGGTCGCGGCGCGCACCTCCTCGGTCCGGGCCAGAGGCCAGAGGGTAAAGACCAGCGCCGTCAGCAGGCCATAGATCGCGGCTTCGGCCAGCGGCTCCGGGTAGATCGCAAAGACAGCCGGCACCGGTAGTTGTGCCTCGATCAGCGGCGCCAGCAGCAGGGGCGCGAACCCGCCGAGCGCGAGCCCCAGCAGGATGCCAAGGCCCGACAGCGCGCCGATTTGCAGGAAATAGGTCTGGAACACGGTGCGCCGGTCGGCGCCCAGCGTGCGCAGCGTGGCAATGGTGGCGGTCTTGTCAGCCAGATAGGCGCGCACCGCAGCCGAGACTCCGATGCCGCCCACAGCCAGGCCAGATAGTCCGACAAGGATCAGGAACGCGCCCAGCCGCCGGGTGAAATCGGCGATGCCGGGGGCGCCGTTGCGCGCATCGGTCCAGCGCAGTCCGCTGTCGGCGAAACGCGCGCGGGCCTCTTGCGAGATGCTGGCCAGATCGCTCTCGGGGGGCAGGTCGAGCCGGTATTTGGTGTCAAAGAGGGTGCCCGGCGCCAACAGGCCGGATTGCGCCAGATCCTCGGTCCGAACCAGGGTGCGGGGTCCGAGGGCAAAGCCGTCTGCGACGCCGTCGGGCACCTGCATCAGCCGCGCCATCAGGACAAACTCCTGCGTGCCCAGCCGGAACCGGTCACCGGGTTGCAGGCCCAGCCGGTCGGACAGGACAGGTTCCATCACCCCACCGGGCAGGCCCTCGGCACCCGCCAGCGCCTGATCGAGCGGCAGGTCCGGGTCAAGCGTGACACTGCCGAGCAGGGGGTAGGCACTGTCGACCGCCTTGACCTGGGTCAGCGCGCGTTCGGTCCCCACCACCGCCATCGAGCGGAAATCCACCAGTTCCGAAACCCGGCTGGCGCGGGTCTGCATCCAGTCTCGCTCCTCGGGGGTGGCAAAGCGATAGGTGAAACCCATCTGCGCGTCGCCGCCCAGAAGGGCCGCGCCCTCGCGGGCCAGCCCGGCCTCGATCGCGCTGCGGACCGAGCCGACGGCGGCAATGGCCGCGACACCCAGCGCCAGACAGGCCAGAAAGATGCGGAACCCCCGCAGCCCGCCACGCAACTCGCGCCGGGCGAGGCGGGCAGCCAGTCGCAGGCTCATTGCGCGGCCTCGCGGCTCTCGGTATGCTCGATACGGCCATCGCGGAGGCGGACCACCCGGTCGCAGCGGCTGGCCAGCCGGGCGCTGTGCGTGACCAGAACCAGCGTCGCGCCATATTGGTCGCGCAGGCCGAACAGCAGATCCATGATCGCGGCGCCATTGGCCTCGTCCAGATTGCCGGTGGGCTCGTCGGCCAGCAGGATGGCGGGGCGGGGTGCGGCGGCGCGGGCCAGCGCCACACGCTGTTGTTCGCCGCCCGAAAGCTGCGCCGGATAATGCCCGGCGCGGTGGGACAGGCCCACCGCCGCAAGCTCGGCCGCCGCGCGGTCGAACGCGTCCCGGTGGCCGGCCAGTTCCAGCGGCGTGGCCACATTTTCCAGCGCGGTCATGGTGGGGATCAGGTGAAAGCTTTGGAACACCACTCCCATCCGGTCACGGCGGAACCGCGCTAGCGCGTCCTCGTCCATCGCGCCCAGATCGTGGCCCAGCACCTGCACTCGGCCACCGGTGGCGCGTTCCAGCCCGCCCATCAACATCAACAGCGAGGATTTGCCCGACCCCGATGGCCCGACCAGCCCAAGTGTCTGCCCGGCGGGCACGCTCAACGAGATTCCACGCAGGATATCGACGCGCCCGGCATTGCCTTCGAGCGACAAACGGGCATCTTCTAGGAGAATAGCAGGGTCGGTCATGATGGGCCTTTGCTTGGGTATTCTAGGGCATATGGAGCGTCGAGGGATATGCGCAAGGCTTTGATCGGGCTTCTGTTGACGGGGTGGGGTGTGGCTGCAACGGCCGAACCGTTGGTGATCGCCGCGCTGGGTGACAGCCTGACCCAGGGTTATGGGCTGGTGCCTGACGAGGGCTTCGTGCCCCAGATGCAACGCTGGTTGGCGGCCGAGGGGGTCGAGGTCACGCTGATCAATGCGGGCGTATCTGGGGATACCACGGCTGGCGGCGCGGCGCGGGTGGCCTGGACCCTGACGCCCGAGGTGGATGCGATGATCGTGGCGCTTGGAGGCAACGACCTGCTGCGTGGCATTGCGCCCGAGGTGGCACGCGGTAATCTGGCAACGATTCTGGCCGAGGCGCAACAGGCCGGGGTTGAGGTGCTGCTGATAGGCATGCAGGCACCGGGCAACTACGGCCCCGAGTACAAGGCGGCGTTCGATGCTATCTATCCCGAGCTGGCTGCCGAATACGGCGCTCTCTTTGCGCCGAGCTTCTTTGCCGGGCTCGCGGCTGAGGGCGACCCCTCGGCGGTGTCAGGCTTTATGCAGGGCGACGGTATCCACCCCAATGCCGAAGGTGTGACGCGAATCGTCGCGGCGCTGGGTCCGCATGTGCTGGACCTGGTCCGGTCGGCGGAGGAGTGAGATGCTAGGCCGTTTCTTTCTGACCCGGCAGCTGGCGTAACGCGCCGAGTCCTCACAGGATGGGGTGTTGCTGCCACTTCGGCATGTACCGGACTGGCTGAATGGGGATCAAACGCTGGTTCAGGTACCAATGCGCCCCTGGCCGGACGGCCGGTTGCTTATCGAAGCGGTAACGGATGTGGATTTGTCCGCGCCGTGAAAGGGCCGGGTCCGGCAAGGCGGACCCGACGCGCAAAAGCTCAGAGCAGCTTCAGGTCGACCGCGGATTCGCGGCCGTCGCGTCCGGGCTTCAACTCATAGCTGACTTTCTGGTTGTCGGCGAGGCCGGTCAGCCCCGAGCGTTCAACGGCGGAAATGTGCACGAACACATCCTTACCGCCTTCTTCGGGGGCGATGAAGCCGAAGCCTTTGGTGGTGTTGAACCATTTGACGGTGCCGGTGGCCATCGTCATATCTCCTGTCTGTTCTTTCAATTCCCTGCCCGCGATATGCGGCAGATCGGCTCGGTCAATGCGAAATCGAGGACTGAGCCGGAAAAGGAGCAGTATGGTCGATAGCGTAACGTTGCGCCCCCAGAAATGGGTCGCGCTTAAGCGTTTGGCAAGAAGAATCTCGCATATCCGCCGGTCTGGCGCTGAAATCCGAGCGTCAGAGCACCGTCACGAGCGTGCCGAGCGGCACCCGGTTGTACAGATCGATCACGTGCTCGTTGAGCATGCGGATACAGCCGTTCGATGCAGCCTGTCCAATGGTTTCGGGCTGTGTAGTGCCGTGAATGCGGAAATAGGTGTCCACACCGTTCTGGAACAGGTAGAGCGCCCTTGCTCCCAGCGGGTTCCCCGGGCCGCCGGGCTGAACATAGGAGTTGTCCACGAATTTGGCATAGGTTCGCGGGTCGCGCTCGATCATCTCTTGCGTCGGGCGCCACGTGGGCCATTCCTTTTTGACGTCGATGGTGGCGTTGCCGGTAAACTCCAGCCCGGCCTTGCCGACGCCACATCCGTAACGGATCGCCTGACGTTCCTCGGTCACGTAGTAGAGGTAGAAAGAACGCGGCAGGATAAGCAGATGTCCGGGTTCGAACGCTTTCTTGATACGCACGAATTGTGGTGTTGGGTCGAACTCTGCACTGGCATTGGCCTGCACCGCCCATGGCAGCGTACCGGCCGCAACCGAAGCGGCGATGAATGTCCGGCGCGTGATCATGTCTGGCCTCGCATCTTGAAACGGTAATATCAGGTATTTTCCGGTGCCTGTTCCGCTTGGTCAATGCGTTTGGCGGCTATAGCGGAAAAGTGATGCCAGAGTTGCGGCGGCAAAGGCACAAGTGGCGATCCAACCGAAATACCAGGCCTGGCCGGCAAGTGCATCTTCGGCAAAGGAGGCGGCAAAGCGGGACTTGCCCAAATGAGCGGTCAGAAAGGCCGCGAGAGTCAGCAGGGCGAATCCGCCCTGCCTTGGCAGGCGCGGGATCCCGAGCGCCCAGACAATGATCGCCAGACCGATGCCCAGCGGCAGACCGATCCAGATCACCTTTTGCGCCCACCATGGGTGCGCACCCAATCTGAGCGTCAGCCCGGTGATCTGCGCAATCAGCGCGAAGACAAGCAAGACCGCGCCCGGCAAGAGGACTGTGTTGAGACGTCGCATAAAGCCAACATGCCCATTTGCGCGATGGCATGAAAGGCGGTGCACCGGAACGTGATGATGATTGCGGAGTCGCCCGCGAATTGCTTTACGCTGTCTCCAGCCGCAGTGCAGCAAAGAGGATATCGCGCCATGACCGACCCGCAACCAAATGGTGAACTCACCCTGCGCACGCTTGCAATGCCGCGCGATGTGAACGTTAACGGCGACATATTTGGTGGCTGGGTGCTGAGCCAGATGGACATCGCCGCTGGCCTGACCGCTGGCGCCCGCGCAGGGGGGCGGGTGACCACGGTTGCGGTGGATGCGATGAAGTTCATCCGGCCCGTGGGCGTCGGTGACGTGTTGTGCATCTATTGCCAGGTGGTGCGTGTCGGGCGCAGTTCGATGGCGATCGAGATCGAGGCCTGGGCGTTGCGCGACCGGCAGGGACTGCGTGAGAAGGTGACCGAAGCGGTGTTCACTTTCGTTGCGATCGACGAGCAGGGCAGACCCCGCCCGGTGGACGGCACCGCCGCAGGCTGATTGCCGCCGAACGGCGGAGCAGAGCGGGCGAAGCCCCTTTTCAGTTTGCAAAAGCTGCATATCATATCGTTTCGGGCGCCCGACTCAGAGTGACGGGCCAGCGTGGACCCGACGGGCATCCGGCGCCCGGATCGTGGAGATCATCATGCAGATTCTGGTGGGTATTGCCGGGCTTTCGCTGGCAGTGCTGATCTATGCCTGGGCTTATGGTCGGGCGCATGACCCGGCCGCACCGGCCTGGGCGCGGGGGCAATTGTTTGCCTCGGTGGCGTCGTTATTCGCGACGTCATTGGCGCCGATAGGCGCCGGCTATCTGACGGCTGGCATCTTGTGGCCCGATGGTTTGAGCCTTGTCTGGGGGCTGCCGGTCGCGATCGTTGCGGTACCGTTGGTCTGGATCGTGTCCCGCCGCCTGCTGCGGCGCGGGCGCGACATGGCTCATTCCCCGCTGGCTTTTGCGCGCGGTATGGCATGAGGACGACCCTTGCAGGGTGATCTGCTGCAACCTATGTCACTTTCCGAATGTGATGCTTTCGGAGAGCCGAGATGGGTGACAAGACACTGACATGTCTGGTTTGTGGCCAGCTCAACCGCGTACCCGAGGCCCGGCTGACCGCTGGCGCCAAATGTGGAAAATGTGGTGACGGGCTGGTCACGGGGCAGGCGCGGGATGTTGATCCCGCGATCCTCGAAAAGGCGAAGAAGAACGACGACCTGCCGCTGGTGGTCGATTTCTGGGCGCCATGGTGCGGCCCTTGCCGCATGATGGGTCCGGAGTACGCCAAGGCGGCCGGGGCATTGGCCGGACAGGCGCGGCTGGTCAAGCTCGACACTCAGAAACACCAGTCCACCGGCGGCCGCTACGGCATTCGCGGCATCCCCACGATGGTGGCCTTTGAGCGTGGCAAGGAAAAGAAACGCCAGTCCGGCGCGATGCAGTCCGGGCAGATCGTCGGTTGGGTGCGCGGCTAAGAAACATTCTTATACTTGAATGTGATCTGTGGCGAGGTTATATGTACCTCAAGGCCGGGCGCGTCGCCCGGCAATTGACAGGAGTTGGATGAATGACCCTCGATCGTGCCGTGATGATGTTTGCTGGCTTCATGGTTTTGCTCAGCGTCTTGCTGACCGCGCTGGTCTCGCCCTTGTGGATGTGGTTCACCGTGTTCATCGGTGTGAACCTGATCCAGTCCTCGGTCACCGGATTTTGCCCGGCGGCCATGGTTCTGAAGAAGCTGGGGTTCAAGACCGGGACCGCGTTCTGAGCGGAACCGCGTTTAACCGTTGACGGTTCTGCCTCCGGTCACCGGCTCGGCGGCAGGACTCTGCGCTTCGCGCAACAAGAAGAACACGACCACGCAAACCGTGATGGCTGATCCGGTCACCGGATAGAGCAGCAGGGCGGCCCAGAGTGGCAGGTTCCAAAACAGAAAGCCCAGGATACTGCAGGCAAGACCGGCAAAGGTCCCCAGAAATACTCCGATCCATGCCATGCGTTTTCTCTCCCACACATCCTTAGGCTGCGCATTTCACGCGCCTCGATGCTGAGACAGTCTAGGGAAGAATGTGTTCAAAATATGTTAACCTCACGGTGACGGCGTAGCAGCATGCTGCGCGACCTCGTGCCCGGATTGCACGGCGCCACGATGCCCGGCTTTGAAACGCGGTCGACTACGGCGAGCGGGGCGTCAGCCGGTCATGCCCACGTGATTCGTGTTGCAGTTCGGCGGACACGGCTTCGGCGAAGTTTTCTGTTTTTGGAATGATGGTGGTGGCCAATGGCCAAGCAGCTTTGGACGGGAAAACGGGGCGTTTGAGCAGTCGCGATGTATAGCGGCGCTACGTATCGGATTGTAGTGGCACCCTTGTGTCTCTAGCTCTTTCAACCCAGTGCAAGTGCGCCTGCCAGACGGGCGCAGGCTCGCGCTGGGTTGATAAATGCGGCGTAATCTACCGCACGAACTTCTTGTGCTTCAACCGCTTGGGTTCCAGAGCGTCCGGTCCGAGGCGGCGCTTCTTATCCTCTTCGTAATCCTCGAAGTTGCCTTCGAACCACTCGACATGGGCGTCGCCCTCGAAGGCGAGGATATGGGTGCAGATACGGTCGAGGAAGAAGCGGTCGTGGGAAATGACCACGGCACAGCCGGCGAAATCGACCAGCGCGTCTTCGAGCGCGCGCAGGGTTTCCACATCCAGGTCGTTAGTCGGTTCGTCGAGCAGGATGACGTTTCCGCCCTCTTTCAAGAGCCGCGCCATGTGCACGCGGTTGCGTTCGCCGCCCGACAAGAGCGAGACTTTTTTCTGCTGGTCGCCGCCCTTGAAGTTGAAGGACGAGCAATAGGCGCGGCTGTTCACCTGCGCATCGCCCAGCTGGATGATCTCGGCGCCGCCGGTGATCGCCTCCCAGACGGTATCGCCGTCCTTTAGGTCATCGCGCGACTGGTCGACATAGGAGAGCTTGACCGTGTCGCCGATCTCGATGGTGCCGGCGTCGGGGGTTTCCTGCCCGGTGATCATCTTGAACAGCGTCGATTTACCGGCACCGTTGGGGCCGATGACGCCGACGATGCCGCCGGGGGGCAGCGAGAAGTCGAGCCCCTCGATCAGCTGCTTGTCACCCATGTGCTTCGACAGGCCGTTGACCTCGATCACCTTCGATCCCAAACGCGGGCCGTTGGGGATGACGATCTGGGCGCGGCCGACCTTTTCCCGCTCGGACTGGCTGGCCATCTCGTTATAGGCCTGGATACGGGCCTTGGACTTGGCCTGACGCGCCTTTTGGCCCTGCCGCATCCATTCCAGTTCGCGTTCCAGCGTTTTTTGCTTGGCCTTGTCCTCGCGCGCTTCCTGTTCCAGGCGCTTGGCCTTCTGTTCCAGCCAGGCGGAATAGTTGCCCTCGTAGGGGATGCCGCGGCCACGGTCCAGTTCGAGGATCCAGCCGGTGATGTCATCCAGGAAGTAGCGGTCGTGGGTGACGATCAGGATCGTGCCCTTGTAATCGATCAGGTGCTGTTGAAGCCAGGCGATGGTTTCGGCGTCCAGGTGGTTGGTCGGTTCGTCGAGCAGCAGCATGTCGGGCGCTTCGAGCAGGAGCTTGCACAGCGCCACCCTGCGGCGTTCCCCGCCCGAGAGGGTTTCGACATTGGCATCGTCAGGCGGGCAGCGCAGCGCCTCCATCGAGACGTCGATCTGGCTGTCGAGATCCCACAGGTTCTCGGCGTCGATCTGGTCTTGCAGGCTGGCCATTTCATCGGCGGTCTCGTCGCTGTAATTCATCGCCAACTCGTTGTAGCGGTCGAGGATGTCCTTCTTGGCCTTGACCCCCAGCATGACGTTCTCGCGCACGGTCAGGTTCGGGTCGAGATGCGGTTCTTGCGGGAGGTATCCGACCTTTGCGCCCTCGGCGGCCCAGGCCTCGCCGGTGAAATCCTTGTCGAGGCCGGCCATGATCTTCATCAGGGTGGATTTACCGGCGCCGTTGACGCCGACGACACCGATCTTGACCCCGGGCAGGAAGCTCAGGTGAATGTTCTCGAAGCATTTCTTGCCACCGGGGTAGGTCTTGGAAACACCCTGCATGTGGTAGACATATTGATAGGCGGCCATGTCGTGTCCTCTGGGTCGGGGAAAGTCGGGTTGGCCGGTGTGATAGCGAATGGCGCGGGTGGGGGCAATCACTGGCGTGACCGAAGATGACGCAGCTGTGCATTGTATCCGACCTGGGCCCCGTGCAGCATAAAGCGCGCGGTTTCGGGGAAAGCGATGATCAGTTTGACGAAGCTGAAAGATGGCTGGGCGCAGCCGGGGCGGGTCGGCTGGATCGGGCTCAGGCCCGAGCGGCGCGCGGCGCTGGTCGCGGTTGACGAGGGTCTTGTCGGGCTTGACGGTCTTGTGGGCGATCACGGGCGGCCCGGCAAGCGGGCGGTGACGCTGGTGCAGGGCGAACATCTGGGTGCCATCGGCGCCTATCTGGGGCGCGGGGCAGTGTCGCCCTTGGATCTGCGGCGCAACATCGTGGTCGAGGGGATCAACCTGGCGGCACTCAAGGATCGTGCGGTGCAGGTAGGCGGTGCGGTTCTGCGCCTGACGGTGATCTGTGCGCCCTGTTCGCGGATGGAAGAGACATTCGGCACCGGCGGCTATTCGGCGGTGCGCGGGCATGGCGGCTGGTGTGCCGAAGTGCTGGAGCCGGGGTTGATCAAGTTGGGCGATCCGGTGCGGCCCGCCGATTGACAAGGCGCTGCGCAGGCGCCAAGCAAGACGTTCATGAGGCAGGGTTTTCCATATGCGCGGCCCGGACAGGTGATCGGGCTGTTCGGCGGATCGTTCGATCCGCCGCACGCGGGGCATGTGCATGTGACGCGCGAGGCGCTGAAGATGTTCGGGTTGGATCGGATCTGGTGGCTGGTGACCCCGGGCAACCCGCTCAAGACACAAGGGCCGGCGCCGCTGGACCGGCGTATGGAAGCGGCCCGAGTGATGATGCAGCATCCCCGCGTGGATGTCACCGATATCGAGACCCATCTGGGCACGCGGGCGACGGCAGACACGATTGCGGCGCTCAGGCGGATTTATCCGCGGGTGCGGTTTGTCTGGTTGATGGGCGCTGATAACCTGGCGCAACTGCACCGTTGGCAGGACTGGCGTCAGATCATGGAATCGGTGCCGGTCGGTGTGCTGGCGCGGCCGGGGGATCGGATCTCGGCCCGGATGTCACCGGCGGCGCGGGCCTATGCTCCCTATCGCATCGACGGGCAGGCGCGGCACCTGCTGGGTCGGTCGCAGGCTCCGGCCTGGTGTTTCGTGAATGTGCCGATGGTCGATGTCAGCTCGACCCGGATCCGGGCAGCGGGGGGCTGGTCAGCGGCGCAGCAGGGCCGAGGCGAGACCAGCGCCCAGGACCAGTGACAGCCCGGCCCATGTCCACAGATCGGGCAGATCGCCGAACACTGCCCAGCCCAAACCGGTCGCGGCAAGAAGCTGGAAATAGACCAGCGGCGCAAGCCGGGTTGCCGGTGCATGGGCATAGGCCACAAGCAAGAGCAGGTTGCCCAGCATCGAGCCCAGTGCGCTGGCCAGTGT
This sequence comes from Ruegeria sp. YKSF070, assembly GCF_059612725.1. NCBI lineage: Bacteria > Pseudomonadati > Pseudomonadota > Alphaproteobacteria > Rhodobacterales > Roseobacteraceae > Ruegeria > Ruegeria sp. YKSF070. The sequence goes on from NZ_JBXWRD010000060.1 coordinate 21,523, forward strand.
TAACCCCGCCACCTGCGGTGTGAAGGCGGGCAGGGCGGCGAGGCCAAAGGGCATCAGCACCAGTCCGGCAATCGCCAATTGCGTGAGGCTGAGCGCGAGTGGCGAGCCCAGCGGGCTGAGCCAGCGCGACGCGGTCAGGAAACCGCCATAGAAACACCCCGCCAGCAGCGCCAGCAGCAGGCCGGGCGAGCCGCCAAACCCGGGGCGGACGACCAGCAGCACGCCCCCGAAACCGAGCAGCATCAGCGCGCTGCGCAGCACGGTGACAGGCTCTCGCAGCAGCAGGGCCGAGAGGGCATAGCTGAGGATCGGCCCGACAAAGAAGGCGGCAAAGACATTGGCCAGAGGCTCGGTCCTGAGGGCCGATTGGATCGACAGGATGCCCCCCGCAAGTAGCAGCGCCCGGAACCAGATGCGCCAATTGGCCAGCAGGCGCCAGGCGGCAGCGGGCACAAAGGGCATCAGTAGAAGCAATCCTAGGGCAAAGCGGGACCAGGCCACATAGATCGGTGCGGCTCCATAGGTGCCGGTCAGCAGCTTGCCCGCCATATCCCCCGCGGGGATCAGCGACATGGCGATGAACATGATTCCGATGGCGCGGCCCATGCCCGCGCCGTAACATGATGAAAGCGGGGGCGAAATGCGAAACCACCGCTTGTGCGGCGCGGGTCACTGGGTTTTTATTGCGGCATGGTTGAAGTGATTTCCAGACGTGTATTCCTGGCGGGGCTTGGCGCGGCGCTGAGCCATTCCGCGGCCTATGCCGAAGCCCCCGCATTGTCGCTGCGCCCACCGCTCAGACCCAAGGACGCGCAGGCGCTTGCCGGTCCCGAAGCGGTGTTGTCGGGTTCGGGTCTGTCCGGGCGCGTCGCCTTTGCCGTTGCCGATGCGGAGACGGGGCTGGAGTTGGAAACGGTTGAGCCGGGACTGGCCCTGCCGCCGGCAAGTGTCGCCAAGGCGCTGACCGCGCTCTATGCCCTGGAGACACTCGGACCCTCTCACCGGTTCCGGACGCGGGTTCTGGCTGATGGGCCGGTCGAGAACGGGGTTCTCAAGGGCGATCTGATCCTCGCGGGCGGGGGCGATCCAACACTCGATACCGATGCGCTCGCCGCGCTGGCACGAGCACTGAAGGAGAGCGGATTGCGTGAGGTGCGCGGTGCTTTCAAGGTCTATGACGGCGCCCTGCCCGAGGTTTACAGCATCGATCCGGAACAGCCCGAGCATGTGGGTTATAGCCCCTCGGTGTCAGGCATCGCGCTGAATTTCAACCGCGTGCATTTCGAGTGGAAGCGGGCTGGCAAGGGCTGGAACGTCAGCATGGACGCCCGCAGCAGCAAGATCAGACCTGTGGTTGCGATGGCCGAGATGAAAGTCGTGAACCGGGCGCTGCCGATCTATACCTATGAGCAGCGCCAGCGGATCGACAGCTGGACGGTGGCGAGCCAGGCGCTGGGCCAGGACGGTTCGCGGTGGCTGCCGGTGCGCAAGCCGGCGCTCTATGCCGGGGACGTTTTCCAGACGCTGGCGCGGTCGAACGGTATTGTCCTGGGGCGGGTCGAGGTCGTCAGGTCATTGCCCGCGAGCGCACGAATGCTGGTTCATCACGACAGTGCGCCGCTGGAAGAAATTCTGCGAGACATGCTGAAATACTCCACCAATCTCACCGCCGAGATGGTTGGGTTGGCGGCAACCGTTGCACGGGGCAAGCGCCCGGCCACGTTGCGTGCCTCGGCTGAGGAGATGACGGTCTGGGCGGCAGAGCGCTATGGCCTGCGCGGCTCGCGTCTGGTCGATCATTCTGGGCTGGGCGATGCGTCGCAGATGACGGCACGGGATCTGGTTGCGGTTCTGGTGCAGGCGGGCAAGACTGGGCGGTTGCCGCACTTGTTGAAGGATATCCCGATGCGCGATCCAAAGGGTCGCGTGTTGAAGGGGCATCCGATCAAGGTGTCGGCCAAGACCGGGACGCTGAATTTCGTCTCGGGGCTGGGCGGGTTCATGACCGGAGCGGATGGTACGGTGCTGGCCTTTGCGATCCTGACCGCGGATACCGACCGGCGCGCTGCAATTCCGCCAGAAGACCGCGAGCGCCCGGAGGGCGCGCGCGGCTGGAATGCGCGGTCGAAGAAGCTTCAGCAAGCGCTGATCGAGCGTTGGGGCGCGATCTACGGCAGTTGAGGTGCTGGGCCGTTCGTCAAGCTCTTGCGGGCTTTCCTCGCGATTAGGTCTCAGACCACGTGACGGGCGCGGGCGCCGCGTTCGATGGCGGCGGCATGTAGCCGGTCGATATTGAGCTCGTAGCGGATTTCTTCGAGCAGCCGCAGTTCGGTTTCAGCGAGGGTGCCGTCGGCGGCAGCGACGTCGCAGGCCAGCGCATAGGCGGTTTCAAACAGACGTTCCGGCAGGTTGTCACGGACCAGACCAAAGAGAGCGTCCAGACCATCCTCTTGTTCGAACAGATCGAACACCACCTGGCTGACCTGTTTCATTCGGTCAATGTCGTAGTCGGCAAAAACCGGCAGCATGTTCACCGCCGACTGGATTTTGACCAGTTCGGCTGTGCGGATGTTTTCGTCCGAGGCGGAAATCGCCATCATGATCGCGACCAGGCAATCCTGTGGGGTCATCGGGTGAGTCGGTTGCTCGGTCATGATTTGTCCTGCCAGAGAGTTTCGCTGGCGGCAGGATAGGGGCGGCGCGCGGGGGGTTCAACACCCCGCACACCTCATGTCTTTGCGGCTATCAGGCGCTGGCGGTAAAGCGATACTCGATCGCCTCGAAGCTGGCCGAGGCAAAGCCATAGGCAAAGCGCAGACCTTCGGGGCCGGCAACTGTGCCATGCTCGGCGTCGCCGGGGATATAGAGTGCAACGCCCGCGCGGATTTCATGCGGCACGCCGTCGATGGTGACGGTGCCTGAGCCTTCGAGACCAAGGTAAAACTCTGGTGGCGTGTGGCGATGCGGGCGCAATTGGTGCCCCGGGCCGAATTCGGCAATGCCCAGTACCATGTCGCGCGGCGCGGTGGGCGTGCCATTGATCAGGGTCCGCCAGCGCACTTCGCCAAAGGTGGGGTCGGTACCGCCCGACAGCGGGACATGATCGGCATGAATGGCATGCGGCGGATGCGGCAGGTTGCCGGGCTGGTGCAGCGGAGTGGCTGCGGTCAGATCGGCGGCGAAACTGTCGAGCATGTCGGTCATGATGGGCTCCTTCCCTTTGCGCCCTGATAGTCGTGCTTGCCGGTCACGCGCAATCGCGTAAAACTGCATCATATTATACGCTGAGGTTA
>NZ_JBXWRD010000061.1:0-24538 GCF_059612725.1 Ruegeria sp. YKSF070
TCCGGTCCGCATGCATTCAGGGCAAGTGAGATTTCAGATGACAATCGAGGCGGTGATTTTCGACATCGGCAATGTGCTGATCGAGTGGAAGCCCGAGCGATATTACGACCGTGTTCTGGGCGAGGAACGACGGCGGCAGATGTTTGCCGAGGTTGATCTGCACGGGATGAACGATCTGGTCGATCAGGGCCATCATTTCACCGATACGATCTATGCCTGGGCCGAGAAATACCCCGAATGGCGCGATCAGATCAGGGACTGGCACGACAACTGGATCGAACTGGCGTCGCCTGAAATCCCGCATTCGGTGCGCCTGCTCAGGGCACTCAGAAACAAGGGCGTGCCGGTCTTTGCGCTGACCAATTTCGGGGTACAGAATTTCGACTATGCCTGCACTGTCTATCCGTTCCTGACCGAGTTCGACCGGGCCTATGTCTCGGGTCGGATGCAGTTGGTGAAGCCGCACGCGCCGATCTATGCTGCGGTCGAGGATGATTGCGGGCTGGCGCCCGGGACCTTGCTATTCGCCGATGACCGGGTCGAGAATATCGATGCCGCACGAATGCGCGGTTGGCAGGTACATCATTTCACCGGGCCTCAGGGCTGGGCCGCACGCCTGGTGGCCGAGGGGCTGTTGAACGAAGGAGAGGCCGCATGAGCATACCCCATATTCCCTTTGCCGAGGGCGAAGCCAAGCTGGACTGGCTGGAGCTGACGCGGGCGTTGGCCGATGGCCATACCCTGCCCAAGGCGAAGATCGGCGATACGTTTCTGTATCGCGATCCTGATACGATGCTGACGCGGTCGGCCTGGATCGACGGGCTGGGCATCGCGGTCAAGACCGCCAATATCTTTCCCCGCAACCCCGAGCGTGGCGATCCGATGATCAACGGGGCGGTGAATCTTTACAGCGACCATGACGGGGCGCTGTCGGCTCTGGTGGATTTCCACCTGGTGACCAAGTGGAAGACGGCGGGCGACAGCCTGCTGGCGGCGCTGCGGCTGGCCGACCCTGACGCGCGCGAGCTGCTGGTGGTGGGCGCTGGCACCGTGGGGCTGTCGCTATGCGAGGCGTTTGGGGCAGGGTTCCCCAAAGCGGCCCTGAAGATGTGGAACCGCACACGGTCCAAGGCCGAGGAGGTAGCGGCGCGGTATGACGGGCTGGAGGTGGTCGATGACCTGGCCGCGGCGGTGAACCGGGCCGACATCATCGTCACTGCCACCATGTCGAGCGAACCGGTCATTCGCGGCGAGTGGCTGCGTCCCGGTCAGCACCTGAACCTGATCGGCGCCTATCGGCCCGACATGCGCGAGGCCGACGACGAGGCGATGCGCCGTGCGCGCATCTTTGTCGACAGTTTCGACACCACCGTGAACCACATAGGCGAGCTGATGATGCCGCTGGCCGATGGCGTGATCACCCGCGCCGATGTGGTGGCGGATTACTACGATCTTGACGCTTTCAAAGCGTCGCGCGACGACATAACCGTGTTCAAGAATGGCGGCGGCGCGCATCTGGACCTGATGACCAGCCGCTATATCCTGGACAAGTGGCAGGGCTGACCCTGCCACTCGCCATCAGGCGGGCAGCGGCGCCCTGTTCTCGCGGATCGGTAGGTGGACGATGGCGCTGAAGGCGCCGACGCCCACCCCGATCCACCAGACCATGGTGTAATCACCGTAAAGGTCGTACATCCGCCCGCCCAGCCAGACGCCGAGGAACCCGCCCAGCTGGTGGCTGAGGAAGATGATGCCATAGAGCGTGCCCATGTAGCGCAGCCCGTAGAGATGCGCGACAAGGCCCGAGGTCAGCGGCACGGTGGCCAGCCAGAGCGAGCCCATCGCCACCGAAAAGAGGATCACCGACAGTGGCGTGATCGGCAGCAGGATGAACACGGCCCCGATCACGGTCCGGGCGGTGTAGATACCGGCAAGCAGGTATTTCTTGGGGAAATGCTTGCCCGCCCAGCCCGCCGTCAGGGTGCCCGCGATATTGGCCAGCCCCACCAGCGAGATCGCCACCGCACCCAGCGCCGAGGTGGTGGTGATCCCCATCGAGTGCAGTACGCCGCCGGGCAGGATCGGGCCGCACATCTCGGTCACGAAGGCGGGGAAATGCGCGGTGATGAACGAGAGCTGATAGCCGCAGCTGAAAAAGCCCAGAAAGATCAGCGTATAAGACGGGTCGCGAAAGGCGCGCGAGAGGATCTGGCCCATGCTCTCTTGCAGCTCTGCCTTACTGGCGGGTTCGGGCGCGCGCAGCATCGGCAGCGTCAGCACCAGCGCCAGAATAGCCACCGCAAAGACGATGAACACCTGTTGCCAGGGCAGGAAGGTCAGCAGCCATTCCGCCGTGGGCGCGCCGATCACCTGTCCGACGCTGCCTGCGGCGGTGATGAGGGCGAGGCTCATCGAGCGGTTCTCGTCGCTTGACGCCCGCGCGACCACGGCAAGGATCACGCCAAAGCCGGTGCCCGCGATGCCGAAACCCACCGCCCAGGCATAGATCTGATGCTCAAGCGGTGTGGTCGACCAGGCGCTGAGCACCATGCCGCCAGCATAAAGGAGCGCACCGAGGAAGATCGCCTTGCGGTCGCCGATCTTTTCCGAGATGGCGCCAAAGATCGGCTGGCCGATGCCCCAGGCGAGGTTCTGAATGGCGATGGCCAGTGAAAAATCCGAGCGCAGCCAGCCGAACTCCTCAGCGATCGGGATCTGGAACACGCCGAACGAGGCCCGGACCGCAAAGCTGACGGTGATGATGACGCAGCTGACGATCAGGATCGGATTGATCAGGCGGGCCGAACGGTCCATGGCAGTCTCCGTGGTATTGTCCGGCGGACCCTAAGCCCAATCGCGGCGGCGTCAATTCAGGAGTTTTTGTCGCATCATTCACGGAAATTGATGACCCGCGCCGGGCGGGCCGCTTTTCAAGGCGGGGCTGGTTGGGTATGGCTGCAAAATGACCGCTGTTTCCGATCTTTACGCCACCCGTGTGGCCGAGGGCGCCCTGCATGCCGATACCGCGCAAGAAGCGGCGTTGGCAGAGTTCGACCGGATTTTCGAAGCGCTGAGCGCCCCAGTAAAGCGCGGGCTTTTCCGCAAGGCGCCGCCGCCGCCGCGAGGCCTCTACCTGTGGGGCGGGGTCGGGCGCGGCAAGTCGATGCTGATGGATCTGTTTGTCGAGGCGCTGGGCAATACGGTGCCGGTGCGCCGGGTGCATTTCCACGCCTTCATGCAGGAGATCCATGCGGGCATGCACGAGGCGCGCGCCAAGGGCGTGGCCGATGCGCTGGCCCCTGTCGCCGATGCGGTAATCCGCTCGGTCAAGGTGCTGGCGTTCGACGAGATGCAGATCACCGATATCACCGACGCGATGATCGTGGGACGCCTGTTCGAGGCGCTGTTCGCGGCGGGCGTGGTGGTGGTGACCACCTCGAACCGGATCCCCGACGACCTCTACAAGGACGGGCTGAACCGGCAGCTGTTCCTGCCCTTCATCGAGCTGATCAAGGAGCGGATGCGGGTGTGGGAGATGATCTCGCCCACCGATTACCGGCAGAACCGGCTGGAAGGGAGCCGCGTCTATTTCACGCCTATCGGACCTGCGGCGCGTGGCGAGATCGAGGCGATCTGGCGCGACCTGACCGGGGGCGCAAGCACGCCGCTGATCCTCAAGGTCACTGGTCGCGACGTGGAACTGCCGGCCTTTCGCAACGGTATCGGGCGGGCCAGTTTCTATGACCTGTGCGGGCGGATGCTTGGGCCGGGCGACTATCTGGCCATTGCCGGGGCGGTCAAGGTTCTGGTGCTCGAGGACATCCCGCGTCTGAGCCGTAACAACTTCAACGAGGCCAAACGCTTTGTCACCCTGATCGACGCGCTCTACGAGGCGCGGGTACGGTTGATTTGCTCTGCCGCCGCCGAGCCGGAAATGCTCTATGTCGAGGGCGAAGGAACGTTCGAGTTCGAGCGCACCGCCTCGCGCCTGCGCGAAATGCAGGACAAGGATTGGGGGCAGCCAGGCGATGATCGTCCGTGAAACACCCCGTCGACGAGAGATTTTCCTGATCGTGAGCGGGTCAGTGGTGCCGCGCATTCTGCCCAACATCATTGGCTCCGCGCTCTGGGCGCTTCTGGTCCTTATGCTGCATCGGTATGTTGTCGCGATGCCGCAGATCTCGATTGCTGCGATGGGGGTCTTTGGTCTGTCGTTGTCGCTCTTTCTCGGTTTTCGGAACAACGCCGCTTATGAACGTTGGTGGGAGGCGCGGCGAATCTGGGGACGGATGGTCTCGGATGTACGGAGCCTTGCGCAGGAGCTGCGGATATTTGCGGGCAAAGGGGCGGATGAAGAATTCATCCTGACCCGTATACTGGCCTTTCATCATCTGCATCGCGCCCAGCTGCGCGGTGATGAGGTGACTGAAACCTTGCAGCACTGGGTTGGCGCAGAGGCGGCCGAGGTGCTGATGCGGAATGCAAATCCGCCTAATGCCGCGCTACAGGACATCGCAACCCGCCTGAACGAGATGGCGGAAGACGGGCGCATCAATGGCTTCGGTCAGCGCGCTCTGGCCGAACGGCTGGCTGCTTTTCCCATCGCCCAAGCAGGGAACGAGCGGCTGCTGACCACACCGCTGCCCTTTGTCTATTCGCTGCTGGTCTGGCGCACGACCTATCTCTACTGCTTGCTTCTGCCCTTTGCCCTGCTCGACGATGCCGGTTGGTTCGAACCCTTGGTGGCGGCGGTGGTGGCTTATGTTTTCTTCGGATTTGCCGAGGTCACGCATGAACTGGAACATCCGTTCCGCAAGCAGGCGAATTCGGTGCCGCTTAGCGCCATGTGCCGGGTGATGGAGATCTCGGTCTGTAACGCACTGGGTCGCGATGTGCCCCCGAAACTTGAACCGGTAAACTACGTTCTCGACTAGGCTGGAACCAAGCCCCCTCTCTTGAACAGCAAGGGTGCTGACGACGGGCAAGAGCGCATCTCCCGCCGCGTCTTGGCTCTCAGCCGTTCTCGCGCAGGATGTTCCCGGCCAGGTAAAGCGAGCCGCAGATCAGAACGCGGGCCTCGGGCTCGATTTCGACGATGCGGGCAAGCGCGGTGGCGACATCCGGCGCGGTGCTCGCGGCGAGGCCTACCGACCGGGCGGCTTCGGCGGTCTGATCGGCGGTCAGGGTGTTCGCTTCGCCGGGGATCGACACGGCGGTGAGGCTACCCGCCTGGGCGCTGAGCGGGCGCAGATAGCCGGTTACGTCCTTGGTGTTCAGCATGCCGCAGATCAGATGTGTGGGGCGGCCGGGCCGGCTGGCCAGCAGGTCAGCCAGCGCGATGCCGGCGGCGGGGTTGTGACCGCCGTCAAGCCAGAGCTCGGCCTGGGGCGCGGATTGAACCAGTGGGCCGGTCTTCAGTCGCTGCATCCGGGCGGGCCAAATGGCTTTGGTCACCGCCGCCTCGCAGGCCGCCTCGTCCAGGTTCAAGTGGCGCAGCGCGGCCAGCGCCGCACCGGCATTCTCGATCTGGTGTGCACCCAGCAGGTTGGGCAGCGGCAGATCACACAGGCCGGTCTCGTCCTCGAAGATCAGGCGGTCGCGTTCCTGCCGCACATGCCAGTGCTGGCCATGGGCCAGCACTGAGGCGCCGAGTCGGGCGGCGGTGGCTTCGATCACCTCCAACACCTCGTCGGGCTGGGGGCCAACCACAACCGGCACGCCGCGCTTGATGATCCCGGCCTTTTCGCCGGCGATCTTGGCCAGCGTGTCGCCAAGGAACTGTTCGTGATCCATCGAGATCGGGGTGATGATCGACAGTGCCGGGCGCGCGATCACATTGGTCGCGTCGAGACGGCCGCCAAGACCGACCTCGAGCAGCGTGTAATCGGCAGGCGTGCGGGCAAAAGCCAGCAGCGCGGCGCAGGTGGTGATCTCGAAATAGGTGATCGTCTCGCCGCCGTTGGCGGCATAACATTCGTCCAGAACCGCTACCAGGTCGGGTTCCGAAATCAGCTCTCCGGCCACCCGGATGCGTTCGTGAAACCGTGCCAGATGCGGCGAGGTATAGGCATGCGCGCTCAGCCCGGCGCCCTCGATCCCGGCGCGGATCATCGCTTGGGTCGAGCCCTTGCCATTGGTTCCAGCGATATGGATCACCGGCGGCAGACGGTCCTGCGGGTTGTCCAGCGCGGCCAAGAGGCGCCAGACCCGATCCAGCGTCAGATCAATGATCTTGGGGTGCAGCGCCATCATCCGCTGGAGGATGAGGTCGGAACCGGGATTGGTCATGATTTGGACGGTTTCGCGGTCTGGGCAGGCTGTTCTTCGGCCTTGACGGGCGTGGCCGTCTCGGGCGCAGGCAGGTCGCCGCGCACCGCGGGCGGCAGGTTCAGCAACATGCGGGTGACGGTGATCAGCTCTTCGCGCAGGTCGGTGCGCTTGATCACCCGGTCCAGCATGCCGTGATCCAGCAGGTACTCGGCGCGCTGAAATCCTTCGGGCAGTGTTTCGCGGATGGTCTGTTCGATCACGCGCGGTCCGGCAAAACAGATCAGCGCGTTGGGCTCGGCGATATGCACATCACCCAGCATGGCATAGGACGCGGTCACCCCGCCCGTGGTCGGATGGGTGAGTACAACGATATAGGGCAGGCCCGCCTCTTTCAGCATCTGCACCGCCACGGTGGTGCGCGGCATCTGCATCAGGCTCAGAATGCCCTCTTGCATGCGGGCGCCGCCAGCTGCCGAGAACAGGATCAGAGGGCGCTTCAGGTCAACCGCCTTTTGCGCCGCCGCGATGATCGCGTTGCCCACATACATGCCCATGGAACCGCCCATGAACGAGAAATCCTGCGCCGCGGCCACGATCGGTGTGCGACCGATCTCGCCGGTGGCGACCAGCATCGCCTCTTTCTCGCCGGTGCCCTTCTGGGCCGCCTTCATCCGTTCGGGATATTTCTTCTGGTCGCGGAAATGCAGCGGGTCGGCGACCGGCTCGGGTACCTCGACCTCTGTAAAGATGCCGCCGTCAAACAGCGCCTGGAACCTCGCGCGCGGCGTGATCTGCATGTGGTGGCCGCATTGGGTGCAGACATTCAGGTTATCCGCCAACTCCCGGTGGAACAGCATCGTCCCGCACTCGTCGCATTTCTGCCAGAGGTTTTCGGGCACTTCGCGCCGGGAGAAGATCGAGTTGATCCGCGGCCGGACGTAATTCGTGATCCAGTTCATGTGGACTCCCCGTGATGCTGCACCCGCGTCAAATAAGGTGATGTGCGCGGAAATGCAATCAGCGTCGCAAGGCGAGCCGAGCCAGCAGCCAGGTGACGAACATGGTGGCGAAATCGACAGCCAGCCAGGCGCGCAGATGTTCGGTATCGGCCATCGAATAGGGCAGCAGATACAGCGACAGGCCCGACAGGTTGTCGGGCAGCGAGACGATCAGCAGCGCGATCATGTTGTTGAACAGATGCAGCGCGATGGCCGGGCCCAGCGTGCCGGCGCGAGCGGTGATATCGGCCATCAGGATGCCAAACACCCCGGACCACAGCGCAATGGGCAGCGCGTTGCCTCCCGCCTCTTGCGGCAGGTAATGGCCGAGGGCGAACAGGACCGAGGGCAGCACCATCCAGACCAGCGCCGAACGAAAGCGTGCCGCCAGCGCCTGTTGCACATAGCCACGAAACAGGACCTCCTCTGCTCCGGTCTGGATCAGCAGCGCCAGGATCGACAGCGGCAGCAATAACAGCCAACGCCCCGGCGGCAGGTTTTCTTTCAGCGGCGCGCCCATGTCATAGGGGGGCAGGATCAAGAGCAGCGCCCCCAGCACCAGCAGCAGGCGAAACACTCGCCAGAATTGTTGCAACGCCAGACGAGGCGGGCCGATGATACCCAACGGTGCGCGGTGTTGAAACAGCCTTGCGGCGATGCCAACGCCCAGGATGACAAAGCCGAAACTGGCCAGCAGCACCAACAACCCATCGGCCGTGGTGCCACTGGTGAAGCCGGTGGACCATTCCGGGCTGGCGAGCATGTTGACCAACCCGTAGAGCACCATATTGGCGCCCATCACGATGACCCCGATGGCGATCAGCCCGGCGATCAGTCGCCACAGCTCGGGCCGGGCCCGCCCTGGCGCGACCAGTTGTTCATGCGGGGCATAGGTGCGGCGATCAGGCATCGGGCTCCTTTCCGCCGTTCGGGAGCGGTGCCGGGCGAAGTGATTGGCCAGTGAAGTCGGTGATATTGATCCGTGCCGCGCGCAGGATGTCGCCGGCTTCGACCAGATGTCCTGCCACGGTTTGCAACAGATGCAGCGAGACACCGGCATCGTGTTCGATGACGGCGCGAAACTCCTCGGCACCGATACGCAGGAACCGGCTTTCGGTCTCGGCGATCAGGTCCATCGGGCGCGGCTGGCGCGTGATGATAGACAGATCGCCGATCAGTCGGCCCGGTTCGATTAGTGTAATGGGCCGCTCGCCCGGTGCATCCTCGGGCCAGCGCAGCGCGGCTCGACCCGACAGACAAAGATATGCGGCGTCGGCGGTCTGTCCGCTGGAAAAGATGACCTGTCCAGCCTGCGCCCGATACCATTGCGCCGAAAAGGCCAGTAACCGCTGGTTGCGGGCATCCAATCGCGCAAAGAGCGGTGTCGCGGCGATGATCTTCAGCTTGCGGTCCAGATCGGCGGTGGCTCCGGCGGCAAGGTCGGGCTGGGCCCTGGTCACGCCGTCGATACGGCCGTGCTTGATCTCGACAAAGAGGTCGTAGGCTTCGGGATTGGCGAAACTGTCTTCCATGAAGATCATGATGGCACGGGGCAACAACTCGCGCAGCCGCTGCCTTGTCCGTAGGCGGCTTTCGGAGTCGTGGCTGGCCAGCGCATTGTCCAGTATCAGGATATCGGGACGCTTGATGCTGGCGCGGGAAAACGCGGCGCGCTCCTGAAACACCGTTGGCAGGTTGGCGCCGCCCAGACCGGCGGGCATGTCATAGATCAGCGCGGCAATACGGCGGCGCAGTCCCGCCTCGGCCAGCACTTCGGCGACCGTGTCCTCGATTGCTTCGGCCTGGGCGCCCGCAACAATCGAGACCCGCCCGAAAAGCGCGTTTTCCAGAACCGTCAGCCGGGGGATATAGACCTGTGGATCCACGGCGACGAAATCGCTGCCCACAAGCGTGCGCAGACGGCTGGCACGGTCGCGGCGGATGGCAAGGATCTTGTCCTTGTACTCCTCGGGGAAGGCGGGGCCGATCTGCTCGGCGGTCAACAGAAATGGCACGGTCATCAGCTGAGCGCGTTCCTCGTCGGACAACGCCTCGACGCCGCCGGAGGCGTGGCGGTCGGCAATGTCGAGCAGGCGCAGATAGACCGCGTCCTCCATACCCATGCGCCGGAACAGCGGGTGCTGGGTCCCGTCGCGCCCAAAGGTCTGGCGCAGGGTTGCCACCACACCCAGCGCCATTTCCATTGCCTCGTCGGCCAGACCTTCGTCCCGAAGCATCTGGATGAAACGTCCGTCACCGATCAGTTGCTCTTGCGATATCTCGCGGGCCGGGGCGGCAAAAAGCAGGTTGCCCCCCAGCGGGACCGCGGGGTTGAAACGGTCCGGGTCGAACCGGTGTACCATCGCGGCCAGCCCCCGTTCGGACAGGCGGCGCGCAACGATGTCGCGCTGGGCGACGATCTCGGCGGTGAGGCTCTCATGCAGGCGTGGGTCGATCCGGCTGCGCAGGGTGCGGCGGAACATGTATTCGTCCAGGCCCATTGCCTCGACCAACTGGAACCACCAATCGCGGATCTGGTCGCCGTCGGTGAGCCCGGCGAGGCTCGGGTCGATCCAGTCGACATCCAGCGTATCGCCACTGTTGCCGGCCTGGACCGCCTCGACCAGCCGGCGGTCCGGCCGGGTGGGCGCCAAGGGGTCGGTCTGCGGCCGGGTGCGCAGCGGCATCAGCAGGTTGTCACCCAGCGTGCCGTCGAACAGATATGGGCGCGAATGGGCATAGCCGATCCGGGCTGCGATCACCGTCTGGTGCAGCGTGCTGAGTGGATGGCCCGAGATCACCACTTCGCCCCTGCTGGGCAAGATCTCGCGCGTCAGGAGCTGTGCAAGAGCCGCCCGCTCGGCGGGCCGGTCCGACCGGATCGCCACCCGCGCACCGGGCGGGATCGTCAGGTCGATATCTTCGAGGATGGTGTTGCCGTCCTGATCATGCACGGTCACGTCGCGCAATTCGATGGCGCCGGTCAGACGCGGAACCTCGTCGGGTTCGCCGTCGAAGAGTGCCGCTGGAATCATGCCCTGGGGAGCAAAGCGTTCGGTCACCACCTGCCAGCGCAGCGACATGTCCTGAACCTGGTTGTAATAGGTCAGCAACTCTTTCCATGGGCTGGACAGATCCTTGTAGGCCGCCAGTGCCGCGACCAGCGCACCCACGGTGATCTGCCCCTTGATCGCCAGATAACCGCCCACCGAATAGAACAGGAACGGTGTCATCTGCGAGATCAGGTTGTTCAGGAACTTCATGAAGAATTTCTTCTGATAGATCCGGAACCGGATATCGTAGAGCCGCCCCAGCCGGTCGGTGATCTGTGCCAGCCGATAGCGCCAGCCACCATTGGTGCGCAGATCGGCGATACCGGCCGCGCTTTCACCGATTTCGGAACTCAGGCGGCGCACCTGCTGGATACGCGCCTTGTTCAGCAGGTTGATTTGCCGCTGCAGGCGCGGGATCAGCCAGGCCTGAAGCGGGATCAGCGCGACCGAGGCCAGCCCGAACCAGACATTCTGCATGAACAAAAAGGTCACGATGGTCAGCATCTGTCCGGCCTGAAACACCGGTTGCGCCACCGCATCCCCCATCAACCCACCCATCGGCTCTGCCTCGGAGGTGATCATCGACACCAGCTCTCCCTGACTGGTGGTCGTATAGTAGGTGCGTGGAAAGCGCATCATCCGCGCGATCAGCTGATAGCGCAGACGGCGCAGCATCCGCTCGCTCAACACCCCTTTCATGGTGTTGATCTTCATCTTCATCAACCCGCTGAGGACCACCATCGCGAGAAAGGCAAGGCAGAGCGCGAAAAGGTATTCGATCTGGCTCAGCTCGACGCCCCACAGGTCGATCCGGTCAACCTGTGCGCCGATGGCATCGTTGATGATCCGCTTGGGCAGTTCGAGCGAGGCGTAAAGAAAGGGAAACGAGATCACCGTCAGCGCCAGCAACGCAATCTGCTGGCGTTTTGAATGTTTCCAGATGAAGGAAAACAGACTAGGCTCCATCACCCACCTCTTGCCGCGGCTGACCCTGAACGGCGTTGATGCCGACTGTGCGACCCTAGCCGCCCTTTGGACGGTAAGCGCTGACTGGCCCGATTACAAGGTAGCCCCCGCGAGGGGGGGGGCCGCGGTTGGGCGGCGGATTGTTTCCATAACAAGAATTTTTCCCAAGGGATCGAGTTATTGGGTTTATTTAGTTAACATCCTTTCGCTAAACAGAGAAAACAGCGCGAAACCAATAGCGGCGGACGGGAATGGGCAGGGTTCTGGACAGATTGTTTCATCTGCGGGAGATGCGGCGCTGGCGCCGGGCTGCCCGCAATGCGCTGTCCACCCCATTGTCCGAGCTGCGTCGCCAGCGTAACCGGGCGCGCGACCTGCGCACCCATCTGGACCGGCTGATCAACGTGGCCGACGGGCGGCTGGCGCTGCCGCTGATCGGCTCGTCCTTCTTTCCCAAGCCGCATGGGACCGACTGGTCCTGGCGACCTGAGCTGTGGCGAGGGCCGCTGGCATCGCCGGGTCTGTCCTCGGTACCGACGCGGTCGACCCTGGGGGGCGAGGTGACGCTGTTTCACGATTGCGAATTCTCCGAGCTGACCCTGCGCCAGCTGCGTAACCTGCGTGAGGCTGACCTGGCGCCCTACGGGTTGCGCATGGATGTTTTCAAGTTCGACGGTTCGTTCCTTTCGCTCGTGATCGACCTGCCTGATACGGCAACAGAGGGGATGACGCGGGCGCATCTGCTGCGGGTCGATACCATCATCGAAAGCGAGAAACCGTTGGAGATCTTTGCCCGTCTCAACATCCGCCACGGCCCCAATACCGAACAGATCGTGCGTGAATTGCCGTTACACGAACAGGATGTGATGGTGGAATTCGATCTGGCCTATTCGCGGCTGAACGAGAAACGGATCGAGAAGATCTGGCTGGACCTGATCTTTGAAGCGCCCGAGATGAATCAGGTCATTCTGCGCGACCTGACATTCTGCCGCCATCGGCGCGCGGCCCTGTGAGAGGTGACAGAATGAGCGACCTGACCCTGACCAAGATCCGCCTGCGCAACGGTGTGTGGGAGGGGCGGCTGACCGGCGCCCCCACAACCGGCAAGCGCCCCAACATCCTGGTCACCCATCTTGATCTGCCAGTCCCGGATGTGGAGCTGGTGGAGGGCACCGACAGCAGCTTCTGGACCCTGACCATCCCGGTGCCGGACTATGCCGTCGCCGACGGGGTGCAAACCTTTCTGATTGCCGATGGTGAAACCGAGACGAAGCTGGGCGATTTTACCCTGATCGCGGGCGAATCCGTTCCCGATGATCTGCGTGCCGAGGTGGAGTTGCTGCGTGCTGAGCTTGACATGCTCAAGCGCGCCTTTCGCAGGCATTGTCTGGAGACAAGTTGATCCCAGGACACAGCTTGCGCATTCGGTAGGAGCCTAACCGAAAACGGCCGCACCACCGTGAGGTGATGCGGCCGTGAGGTCCGGTCTGCTCGGATCAGTCTGCCGGGGCGAACGCCGAGAGACCTTTGAGGATGTCGATGGCATAGGCCAGTTGATAGTCCTCTTGCCGCAGTTCGGCGGTGGCCTCGGCCTTGGCGCGGTCTTCCTCGATCTGGCGGATCTCATCCTCGCTCAGGCTGTCATTGTTCAGGCGTCCGCGCAGATCGGCCTCCGAGCGCGAGCGCGGAGTGACCCGCTCTTCCTCGGCTTCGGGTTGGCGGCGCGGTTGTTCGACCACGATGTCGGGGCTGACACCCAGCGCCTGGATCGACCGTCCCGACGGCGTGTAGTAGCGTGCGGTGGTCAGGCGCATGGCGCCGTCACCACGCAGCGGCATCACTGTCTGCACCGATCCCTTGCCAAAGCTCTTGGTCCCTACCACGATGGCGCGGCGATGGTCCTGCAAGGCGCCGGCCACGATTTCCGAGGCCGAAGCCGAACCGCCATTGATCAGGACGACAACCGGCTTGCCCTGGGCCAAATCGCCAAGTGTGGCGTTGAACCGTTCGCCGTCTTCGGGGTTGCGACCGCGCGTTGACACGATTTCGCCGCTGTCGAGGAAGGCATCCGATACCTTGATCGCCTGTGTCAGCAAACCGCCGGGGTTGTTGCGCAGGTCAAGCACGAAGCCGTTCACCTTGTCGATGCCACCTGCGGCTTCGACCTGTTTGGCGAGCCCTTCTTCGAGGTTGGGATAGGTCTGGTCGTTGAAGGTGGTCACGCGTAGAACCACGCTGGTGCCCTCGGTCCGGGCGCGCACGGCGGTGAGCTTGATGGTATCGCGGATGATCGAGACGTCGAAGGGTTCGTCCTCGCCCTCACGCACCACGGTGATCACGATCTCGCTGCCCACGGGGCCGCGCATCAGGTCGACCGCCTTGTCCAGGGTCAGACCCAGAACGCTTTCGCCATCCACATGGGTGATGAAATCGCCCGCCTCGATCCCGGCCTCATCGGCGGGGGTGCCGTCGATGGGCGACACGACCTTGACGAAGCCCTCTTCCTGAGTGACCTCGATGCCCAGGCCCCCGAATTCGCCTCGGGTCTGCACCCGCATCTGCGCCGCGTCATCGGGCGAGAGATAGCTGGAATGTGGGTCGAGCGAGGTGAGCATGCCGTCAATGGCTGCCTCGATCAATTCGCCTGCATCGACCTCTTCGACATATTGCGCGCGGATACGTTCGAAAATATCACCGAACAGGTCGAGCTGTTCGTACACGTTGGAATTTGCCTTTGCCTCTTGTGCGACTAGCGGTCCGGCGACCTGGGTTGTGGCGATGATCCCCGCCAGAGTCCCTGCCAGTCCGGCCAAAACGACTTTTTTCATGCTCGTCTATCCATCCTTGTCGGTTTGGAACCACGTTTCCGGGTCCACCGGGCTGTCGCCCTCTCTGACCTCTATATAGAGCGTTTCTGATCGCTCTGTACCAGAGCCATCACCGCTTGTTGACAGAATCGCGCCGATTTCCTGAGTTGCACCGCCCATAAGGCCCACAGGCGTACCCGCCGGAACCACCTCACCGGCCGCGCCATAGACCTCTTGCAGGCCGGACAGCACGATCAGCAGATCGGGCTGCGGTTCAAGGATCACGACATTGCCGAGATCAAGAAGCGGGCCACGATAGCGGATCGTCGCGGCGGTGGGCGCAGCGACCAGAGCGCGGGGCCGGGCCGCCACGATGATTCCCTCTCGCGTGATACCGGCTGCATCTGCCTGCCCGGCGCGGCGCAGCAAAACCCCCTGCACCGGCAAGGGAAGCTGGCCCTTCAGGGCCGAGATATCAGCCGAAGAGGCGGCGATCTCGCCTTCGGCGATCTCGGACAGCCCGCTGGCGAATCCTTCGAGCGTTTCGGTGGACGAGACAAGGATGGCGGTGCGAACCGGATCCTCTGTGAACCGGCGCGGCAGATCGGTGCGGTCGGCGATGGCCTGGCTCAGCTCTGCCCGCGCCTGCTGAATGCCGGTC
Organism: Ruegeria sp. YKSF070; assembly: GCF_059612725.1. Classification (NCBI taxonomy): domain Bacteria; kingdom Pseudomonadati; phylum Pseudomonadota; class Alphaproteobacteria; order Rhodobacterales; family Roseobacteraceae; genus Ruegeria; species Ruegeria sp. YKSF070. Next base: position 14,756 of record NZ_JBXWRD010000061.1, read on the forward strand.
AACCCTTCTTGCAGGGTGCGCGCGGCGTTCTGTTGCAGTGTGCGCAGGGTCCGCACCTCGGTCAGATCACGAGCCAGCGCGTTCGCGCGGGCCTGCAATTCCGGTGTCATCTCGGCCAGGGTCATCGCCGATCGCGCGGCACCCAAAGGACCCGACGGGTGCAGCATCAGCACTGGTGGCGGCGCGGTTTCGATGGTCTGGAGTACCCCGAGAAGCTGCGCCACCTCGCCCTCGCGCGCATTCAGTTCCGCGGCCAGTTGCCCCTCGCGGACCGACGCTCGGCGCAACCCGTCGCGCATCGCGGCCAGCCCCGCCTCGTATGCCTGCACGGTGCCGGTCAGGGCGCGTACGCGGTCGCGCGCGCTCTCCGCCTCGGCCAGCGCGACCGAGGCCTCTTCGAGCATCCGCGCCGCCTCCTGCGCCGCCTCGGCTGGGTCACCTTCGGCTTGGGCCATGGTGGACCAGATCATTAGAGACAGCAAAAGCGCGGTTCGGCGGATCATGTGATCAGGCTCTCTCCGGTCATCTCGGGCGGTTTCGGCAGGCCCATCAGTGCCAGGATTGTGGGCGCCAGATCGCTCAGCCGCCCATCGCGCAGGGTCGCGCCCTCCGGGCCGCCGACCAGTGCCACCGGCACCGGGTTCAGTGTGTGCGCCGTATGGGGTCCACCGGTTTCGGGGTCGATCATCATCTCGCAATTGCCGTGATCGGCGGTGACGATCATGGCGCCGCCGGCCTGTTCCAGCGCGGCGATGACCCGGGCCAGACCCTGGTCCACCGCCTCGCAGGCCTTGATCGCGGCCTTCAGGTCGCCGGTATGGCCGACCATGTCGGGGTTTGCGTAATTGGTGACGATCAGGTCATAGCCCGCGCCGATCGCCTCGACGAATTTTTCGGTCACCTCGGGGGCGCTCATCTCGGGTTGCAGGTCATAGGTCGCCACCTTGGGCGATTTCGGCATGAAACGGTCCTCGCCCGGCTCGGCCTCTTCCTTTCCACCGTTGAGGAAGAAGGTGACATGCGGATATTTCTCGGTTTCTGCCAGACGGAACTGGCGCAAGCCGTGTTGCGCCACCCAGGCGCCCAGCGTGTTGACGATGTCGCGCTTGGGAAACACGGTGGTCATATAGGCATTGTGGCCGTCCGAATACTCGACCATCCCCAGCAGCGCCGACAGGGCGGGGCGGGGGCCGGTGTCGAAATCGGCAAAGCCCGGCTCGCCGATGGCACGCAGGATTTCGCGAGCCCGATCAGCGCGAAAATTGAGGCAGAACAGGCTGTCGCCATCCCGTACCCCCTCATAGCCGGTTAGAATCGATGCGGTGATAAATTCGTCGGTTTCCGACTGGTTATAGGCGTGGTCGATGGCCGAATGGGCAGAGGTGACGCGGCGCCCCTTGCCTTTGATGATGGCATCATAAGCTTCTTGCACGCGCTCCCAGCGATTGTCGCGGTCCATCGCGAAATAGCGCCCGGTAACAGTGACGATGCGGGCGCCCTGGGGCAGGCGGTCTTCCAGTTCGGCCATATAGCCGTAGGCAGATTTCGGGGCCACGTCGCGCCCGTCCGTGATGGCGTGCAGCGCAACCGGTACCCCGGCCTCGGTAATCGCCTGCGCGGCGGCCACGATATGGTTCAGATGTCCGTGTACACCGCCATCCGAAACCAGCCCCATCAGATGCGCGGTGCCGCCCGCGGCCTTGGTCCTGGCGATGAAGTCCCGCAGCGAGGTATTGTCAAAAAACGAGCCATCCTCGATTGCCAGGTCGATCTGTCCAAGGTCCATGGCGACCACCCGGCCCGCGCCGATATTGGTGTGTCCCACTTCGGAATTGCCCATCTGGCCGCTGGGCAGGCCCACATCCGGCCCATGGGTGATCAGCCGGGCATGCGGCCCCCTGGTCATGATCGTGTCGAATGTCGGGGTCTTTGCCAGGTAGGGCGCGTTTGCGGTCTTGTCGTCGGACAGGCCCCAGCCATCGAGAATGCACAGGACGACGGGTTTGGGGGCGCTCATGTTCGGACTCCGGCAACTGCTCTGGCTGCCTTCTATCCTGTGCCCGGCGGGGGGTGAACCGTCTTTTTCCGCGCAGCAAGACCGTTAGCGTTCACGGCGATAGTGCCGGTGGCAGGCCAGACAGGTGGCCATCAGATCCGGCAGGCTCCGGCGCAGCGCCGGTAGAGTGTTGGGGCGCAAATCGCGCGCGGCGCGGGCGGCGGCCTGGGCCAAGGCGGAAAACTGGCCCCAGTCCTGCCAGATCAGGCTGCGCGCGCGGCTATGCCTGTCCATATGAGGTTCCGAGAAGCGTTCGGGCAGCGTATCGAGCACGTAGACCAGATCCGCCTGCGCCGCGCGGGCCGTAGGCCGATCAAAACGGCGGCGCTGGGCGATCATGTCCATCAGCACCCCCAATGCGGCCTTGGCCTGACGCATGGTGGCCTGACGCGCCAGCACCGCCTCGTCCCGCACCACCGGTTCGTCGGCGCGCAAGGGCGGCAAACCCGCCAGCACAGGCAGACAGACCAGCAGCAGGGCGATCAGCCGCCATCGCCCGCCGGTGCGGCGCATCGCGTTGGTCTGGGTCGGTCGGGTCACGTGGGCCGCCCTTTCTTGGGTCTCGCTGTGGCAGGTCAAGCATCGGGCAGGCGGGTTACCGGGCGGTTAAATCTGGCGAATTCCCTCAGCCCGCTGGCGAAGCGTTTTCGCTATCGGGGCCTGCTGTGCTTGCGGCTAGTCTGTTCGCATGACCCTTACACCCCGTCTCGATATTCTGGGCGCCGCCCTTGCCGATTCCAGTCGCGCGCGCATGTTGTGCGAACTGATGGACGGCCGTGCCTATACCAACAAGGAACTGGCCAGCGCCGCCGGAGTCACCGCGCAGACCGCCACCGCGCATCTGCGCCGGCTGGAGCAGGCGGGGCTGATCCAGGCCACCCGCAGCGGGCGCTGCCTGTATCACCGCATCGCCGGGCCCGACGTGGCCGAGGCGCTGGAAACCCTTTCGGCGCTGGCGCCCAGCGATCACCTTTATCGCGCGCAGCAGCGCAAGGGAGCGCGGCTCAAGATGCTCGAGGCACGCAGCTGTTATGACCACTTGGCGGGACGGCTGGGGGTGGCCATCGCCAAGGCGTTGCTGGATCAGGGCGATCTTGTGCTTGACGGGGCGCAATACCGGGTCGTCGCGTCCGAGCGTTGGGTCAAGCTGGGCGTGACCCTGACCGGGCGGGCGCCGCTGGCACGGCCCTGTCTGGACTGGACCGAGCGGCTGTCACATGTGGCGGGGCCGGTGGGGCGCGAGATGCTGTCTCATGCGCTGGCGGCGAATTGGCTTCGGCGTCTCCGGGGTGAGCGCGGGTTGGATGTGACCCCCGCCGGTGCAGCAGCGTTGCGCCAGATCCTCGGCATCAGATGGGAGGGTGGGACATGCTGCCCGCACTGACATCCGACCGTTTCACGACCCAGACAGGCTGGCGGGTGCTGGTGCAGGTGCCCGAGCCGGATTGCCCTGGGGTGATCGCGGCGGTGATCGCCGAAGACCCGCTGGTCTGGGGCGATTATGACCGGGTCACGTTTGCCGCGCCGGGGCAACAGCAGTTCCGCTCTCTGCCCGGCGGCGTCAATGCGGCCACCGACGATGCGGTGAGCGTGCCCTGTCTTGAGCTTTCGTTCTTTCTGTCGGAGGATGCCGCGCGGCTCGACGCAGTGCTGAAAGCGATCTATCATGTCCACCCCTATGAGGAGCCTGTGGTTCTGGTGTTGCCGGCTCTGCGAACCTGTCATATCCGGGGCTTGGACGAGGATAATCCGAACCGGTTCTGGAACCGCGAGGCGGCTGACTGGGTGCCGGACACACATCGCCGCGATGTGGCCGGGCCACCCCAATCACACGGAACTGTATCGCGACAGGCTTGATTTGCCCGCGATTTCCGGCAAGCTGGGAGTATGAACATGTTGCCTCCCAGCCCGTTCTCTGCCGGTCAGGCCCCGGCGCAGGTTGCCTTTGACAGACGCGAAATGGCCGTCATCCTTGGTCTATACGGGCGCATGGTTGCTGCGGGAGAATGGCGCGACTACGGCATTTCGATGCTGAGCGACATGGCCGTATTCTCTGTCTTTCGACGTACTGCCGAACATCCCCTTTACCGGATCGAAAAACGTCCGCGCCTGCGCAACCGTCAGGGCATGTACGCGGTGGTCGGAATGGACGGGCAGGTGCTGAAACGGGGGCAGGACCTGAAATCGGTACTGCGGGTGCTGGAGCGCAAGCTGATCCGGGTGGTCAACCCGGACTGATTATTCTGCATTCTAGCCGGGGATGCCTCCGGCGGGAGTATTTGCGACCAGAAAGAAGTGTCTCAGCTTTTGCCTGCGTGGCGCCTAGGCGTTGTCTTTGAGCAGGCGCTGTTTCTGGCGGTTCCAATCGCGCTTGGCCTCGGTCTCGCGCTTGTCGTGGATCTTCTTGCCCTTGGCGATGCCAAGCTTCATCTTGGCGATGCCCTTGTGATTGAAATAGAGCACCAGCGGCACCAGCGTCATGCCCTTGCGCTGGGTGGCGTTCCACAGATTGGCCAGTTCCTTGCGCGAGACCAGCAGCTTGCGCCGTCGCCGTTCCTCGTGCTTGAACATTTTGGCCTGCTCGTAGGGCGGGATATAGGCGTTCACCAGCCACAGTTCGCCGTTTTCCACAGCGGCATAGCTGTCGGCGATATTGCTGCCACCGGCGCGCAGCGCCTTGACCTCGGACCCCTCCAGAATGATGCCACATTCCAGATCGGACTCGATCGCGTAATCGAACCGTGCCCGCCGGTTTTCGGCGATCACCTTGTAATTGGGGTCTGAGTTCTTCTTGGCCATGGGGCGCAGATGTAGGCGCCTTGCGCCGCCCTTGCAAGCACGCCTGTGTGCAAGGGCGGCTGGTTTCAGCTGTTGGGGCGAACGCGGGCAGCGGTCTTGTTGGCGAATGCCTCCAGCCGTTCGCGGGCGGCGGGCTGGGTGTTGACGATGCCGCCGACAAAGGCTTCGGCATAGGCAGCGTCCAGACCCGACATGTTCTGCATATGGCTGATGGCCGAACAGATGGCGAAGTTGGTCAGCGGCAGGTTGCTGGCGATCTTGTCGGCCAGTTCCATCGCCATGTCGAAGCTCGACCCTTCGGTAATGTATTGTGCCAGGCCCAGATCGGCGGCCTCTTGTCCCTGATAGACACGGCCGGTCAGGATCATGTCGATCATCCGGTATTTGCCGATCATGTCCGACACGCGGATCGTGGCGCCGCCTCCGGTGAAGATACCGCGCTGGCCCTCTGGCAGGGCGAAATAGGTGCTCTGGTCCATCACCCGGATATGGGCGGCGCTGGCCAGTTCAAGACCGCCGCCGACAACCGCCCCCTGAAGCGCGGCGATGATCGGCACGCCACCATATTCCATCTTGTTGAACGCCTCGTGCCAGCGCAGGCAGACATGCATGAAATCGTCCGCGCTGCGGTCGGCCTTCCAGTGTTCGACCAAGTCGAGACCCGCGCAGAAATGTTCGCCTGCACCGGTCAGCACCACGGCGCGCACGCCCTTGCGATGGGCCGTGCTGAAGAAGGTGACCAGCTCCTCGATGGTGGCGACATCCAGTGCGTTGCGCTTGGTCGGGCGGTTCAGCGTCACGATGCAGACGCCATTGTCGCGCAGGTCGAGATCGAGGTTGGTATAGCCAGAGGTTACATCCTGGGTCACGGGCATGTCCTTTCGAATGGGGGCTGGCCCGATTTGCGGGCCGGTATCGGGTTCAGGATCAGAGTGTTGCGGTCAGCAGGCTGTCGCCGGTATCGGTGATACGGCTGTGCTCGGCCGTGCATTCGACCAGCACCTGCTGGGCAAAGATATCGGCGGTGGCGATCTTGGCCTGTAGGAATTCGGCATCGCCGCCCTTGGCCAGTTCGGCCTCGGCGGCCAGCGCCGACAGGCCAAGCTGCCAGCCTGTGGCCAGATTGCCGGTCAGCATCAGGAAGGGCACGCTGCCGGCATAGGCGCGGTTGGGGTCCTGCCCGGCGGTTGCCAACAGATGGTCGAGGCTGGTGGTAAAGGCTACGCGAGCCTCGGCTAGGCGCTGGGCGATCCGTTGTGCTGCCGCGCCACCGTTCGACAGCTCACCCTCGGTTGCGGCGATCATCTCGGCAAAGCGGCGCGCGGTACGGCCGCCATCGCGCAGCACCTTGCGACCCAGCAGGTCATTGGCCTGAATGGCGGTGGTACCCTCGTAGATCGGCAGGATGCGGGCATCGCGATAGAATTGCGCCACGCCGGTTTCCTCGATGAAACCCATGCCGCCGTGGATCTGGACACCCAGCGAGGCGACCTCGACCGCGCGCTCGGTGCAGAACCCCTTGACCAGCGGCACAAGGAATTCGGCCATGGACTGCGCCTCGGCACGCGCCTCTTCGGGTCCATGTTCGGCCAAGTCGAGCCAACCGCCCGTGGCGATGGCAAGCGCCCGCCCGCCTTCGGTCAGCGCGCGCATCCTGAGCAGCATGCGACGGACATCGGGGTGCTGGATGATCGGCACCGCGTCCTGGGCCGACCCGTCTACGGGTCGGCTTTGTACCCGGTCACGGGCATAGGACAGCGCATGCTGATAGGCGCGTTCGGCAATCGCCACACCCTGCACGCCCACCGCATAGCGGGCCGAGGTCATCATGATAAACATGTAGCGCAGGCCGCTGTTCTCCTCGCCCACCAGATAGCCGGTGGCGTTGTTGTATTCCATCACGGCCGTCGGGCTGGCGCGCACACCCAGCTTGTGCTCCAGGCTGACGCAGCCCAGCGTGTTGCGCAGTGCGGTCTCGCCGCCCTCACCTTCGAGCAGTTTGGGCACCACGAACAGGCTCAGCCCACGCACCCCTTCGGGCGCGTCAGGGGTGCGGGCCAGTACCAGATGCACGATGTTTTCCGACAGGTCATGTTCGCCAAAGGTGATGAAGATCTTGGTGCCGCTGATTGCATAGGTGCCATCATCTTGCGGCACCGCCTTGCAGCGCACGCGGCTCAGGTCGCTGCCCGCCTGCGGCTCGGTCAGGTTCATGGTGCCCGACCAGCGCCCAGTGATCAGCTTGTCGAGATAGAATGCCTTTTGTGCCTCGGACCCGGTGATCGACAGCGCGTCGATGGCGCCGTTGGTCAACAACGGGCAGAGGCCAAAGCTCATGTCGGCGCTGTTGACGATCTCGGTCGCGGCGGCGCCCACCACCTTGGGCAGGCCCATGCCGCCATGTTCGGTCGGGTGGCTGAGGCTTTGCCACCCCATTTCGACGAACTGGTCATAGGCGGTCTTGTAGCCCTTGGGCAGGACGACGCGACCATTTTCCAGCCGGGCGCCTTCGGTATCGCCGATGGTGGACAGGGGGGCGATCATCTCGCCGCAGAAACGGCCGAATTCTTCCAGAGCGGCGCGGGCATCGTCCAGCTCGATCTCGGAATAGGTTTGCAGCGCCTCGACTTGCGGCCATTGCGAAAGGTGTTCGATGGCGAACATGATGTCACGGACCGGCGCCTGATAGGTCATTCCCAAATCTCCATTCCTGTTTCAATGTGCCAGCTAGAGGAGCCGAAACTTGCGATCAACGTCATTGTGAGACAAATTCCTTTCCAATCGCGCCAAACCAATGAGGGGCCCGGACCATGCGCAGACCGGATACCGCCAGCCTGGCAACCGTGTCGCAACCGTTTATCGAGGATTGGCTGTCGGCGCTGCGCCGCTGCTCGGCCGAGGCCGAGATGGCCGGGTTTCTTGAGCGGTCTGGGCTGGGGGCGATCCATAACCAGCCCGGCGCGCGGGTGACGCTGGATCAGATCGTGCGGCTTTATAAAATCGCTGCGGTTGAGACCGGCGATGAGATGACCGGATTATGGAGTCGCCCGATCCGCCATCGCACCTTGCAGCATCTGCTGGCCACGGTGCGGGAAAGCGGCTCGCTGCCCTCGGCACTGCACCGGTTTTCGACCTTCTGGAACCTGCTTCTGGATGATTTCCAGTTCGAATTGCGCACTGAGGGTGAGCGGATCGACCTGATGTTGCTGCCGCAGGGCGATGACCAAGTGCAGCGCTTTGGTCACATGCTGATCCTGAAACTGGCGCACGGGCTGCTATCGTGGCTGGCCGGGCATGAGGTGCCGGTGCGGGCGGTGCATTTCGCCTTTGATCGTCCCACCTTTGCCCAGGATTATTCGGTGATCTTTCCCGCACCGGTGCATTTCGACGCTTCGGCCTCGGGCCTGTCCTTTGATCTGGCGCAACTGTCGCCGCCACAGACACGCAGCAGCGCCGAGATGGATGCCTTCCTGGCGCGGGCGCCGCGCGACTGGATCTTTACCAGCTATCACGAGCACAGCCAGTCGTTGCGGGTGCGCGCCTTTCTGTTTCGTTCCGACTGGGTCGGCTGTTCCCTGTCCGACACGGCGCAGGCGTTGGGGATGAGCAGGCGTACCCTGACCCGGCGGATGGAAGAGGACGGAACCAGCTTTCAGGCGATCAAGGACGCGCTGCGTCGCGACATTGCCATCCGAGACCTGCGCGAGGGCCGCAAGAGCATCGAAGAGATATCGCAGGATGTGGGGTTTTCCTCGGCGGCGAATTTTCATCGGGCCTTTCGGCGCTGGACCGGTTCGACCCCCCGCTCTTACCAATCGGGGGCGGAACCTTCCAACACGGTATAGACGGCAAGCGCCGCCATGGCCGGCAGGCGCAGTGTGCCTTCGATCCGATCCAGTACCTTGGCGGGATAGCTGCGTGCCCGGTCGAGCAGGTTCACCGTTGCAACCGTCTGCCCACCCAACACGATGGGCAGATTGACCACCGCGTCGCATCCAAGGCGGGCAATCAACGGCTGATCGGGGAAGACAGCGGCAATCTCGGTGGCAGTGTTGGCGACAAAGCTGCGCTGTTCCTCGATCACCTGCCGGAACCAGCTATCCCGCGTCACGGACTTGCGACCCGAAACCGGGTAGCTGTCCGGCATGTTGGAATAGACACGCAACGCCTGCCCCGCATCGAGGTCGATCAGCGTGACCGTAAACAGGCGGGCGGGAACGCTCGCACGCGCAAGAGCACAAAGAGCGTCCAGAGCCTGGGACCCATCAAGGGCCACGGCGAGCCGATTGGCAAAGGTCAGCAGGGGCGTGTCTGTCATGTCGGTCGATCCCGTCTGCTGTGTTCCCTCGTGGGGCGGAATGCTGGTGTCCGTGTCGACGTTAGGTGCGATTCCTTCGCCAGTCACGCGGCTTGGCCAATGGAAGCGGTGACTCGATTCACTGTCGATCAGCAGGTGAATGGTGGCGCTCGCATAAAGGGCTACTATATGTAGGGGGTGCCCTGAAAATTTGATCGGTTTTCCGCGGCTTCGCGGCTTCGCGATCGTGTTCAACCTTCCTTTCAAGCTTGCAAATCCAATATATAAATAATTGATAATAAATGAAAAATGAAGATTTTTGCCTGTTTTGTGAGATTTTTGTGAAATTGGGGTTGCGGGTCCCGGGAGGAGAACGTAGATAGCCCTTCACCGGCGCTGCTGAGGCAGGGTTGGGCGGAGCGAGCGGCCTCGGCCACTGACTTCGGAACAAAAAATGAGATGAGGTCGACGCGGTTTGCGCCATAAGGATTTGGCGCTACGTGTTGGTTATTTGTCTCGCGCTCTTTGACATTGATGGATGACTGAAGAGATATGTGGGCGGTTTGGTTCGTTTCGACGGATTGAAAGTCTGTATATCGCGCTCTTAGCGCTGTGTTTCGTATTTGGGTTG
>NZ_JBXWRD010000062.1:0-14990 GCF_059612725.1 Ruegeria sp. YKSF070
AGGTTCTCATGACAATCGCGTGCGCGTCGCGACCTGGACTGAGGGCCAAGTTTACCGTGTCGTCACGACTCTGACCCGCGTCACCACAGTCGAATTCGGTGAGGGTGAAACCATCCGCTCGATCATCGCCGGCGATACGGTCGGGTTTCAATTCGACGGTGTCCCGGGTGGCCGTGCCTTCGCCATCAAGCCGACAGCATCTGGCGTCGCCACCAACATCACCGTCTACACCAACCGCCGCTCCTACTACTTCCATGTCGTCGAAGCCCGGGAGACGCCGCATTATGTCGTGCAGTTCCGCTATCCCGAAAACCGCGTGCAACCCACCAGGGCGGTTGCGGCCGATGCGCCGAACGCGAACTATGCGGTCAGTGCCCGAGAAGAGTTCACGCCGACGGCCATCTGGGATGATGGTACCTTCACGTATTTCCGGTTCGCACGGAATGCGCCGGTGCCCGCCATCTTCCGATATTCGAACGGCAGGGAACGCGCGGTGAACAGCCAGGCCTTGAGTGACGGCGTCATCCGCGTGTCCGGCGTCGACCGACAATGGGTCCTTCGCCTTGGCGAAGAGGTGGTTTGCGTCCAGGACGCAGGACAGGCCACATCATGACCGAAGGTACGGAAGACCTCGCCGCGCGCCTCGCGGCTCTCGAAGGCTCGACAGGCAAAGCGAAGGCAAGCAAGCGGCCTGCGCCACTTGCCGCGATCCTTGGGGTCGTCGGCATCGCGGCAGCAGGCGGTCTGGCATGGGCTGCCCTGCAGCCGTCAGCAGAAGCACCAATGGCGACCGCCGCGCCGGAGGAGTTCCAGACCAGCGGCCCCGGATTCGGAGATCTGGCGCCGATTTCTGCCCCGGAGCCCAGCCAAGCCCCGCCTGCTGACACAGGTCCGAGCGAGTCGGAACTCGCGCTAATGGAAAGTCTTGCGACATTGAGAGCGGAACTCGAGGACCTGCGCGCAAGACCGGCCGAGGCCGCAGATAGCGGGGCGGAGCAGGCGATTGCGGACCTGACGGCGCAAATTGCCACCTTACAGGAAGCATCCGCCGAGGCTCAGCGTGCCCTCGAGCGGCAGCTGACCGAGCGGGATCGCGAATTGGATCAGCTCCGCATGGACTTGGAACTAGCACGGCTTGCACCACCAGAGCCGACCTCATTGGGACCAAGTGAAGAAGAATTGCGGCTGGCCGAACTCGAAAGGCGGCGCGCAGCCGAAGCCGAGGCCCGCGCAGAGCGTATCGCGTCTCCTATGATCGCGTTCTCCGGGATGGGCGCGGGTGCGGATAGGGAGAACACGCTGGAAGCCGCACGTTTGAATGCAGATGAAGCCTTTGTTCGTTCGGGCGCACAACCTGCGCAGGTGACACGTGCCGAAGTGATCGCGAACCCATCGAACACGGTTGTTCAGGGCACCATGCTTCAGGCTGTGACAGAGACGGCTCTCGACAGCACACTGCCCGGCGCGATCCGCGCCATCGTCTCGGAAGACGTCCATTCTTTCGATGGAACGCGTATCCTGATCCCGCGCGGCGCGCGGCTGATCGGGCGCTACCGCTCCGATGTCGCACTCGCCCAATCGCGCGTCATGGTGGCATGGGACCGGATCATCTTGCCCGACAATCAGACCGTGCAGATCAGCGCCTTCGGTGGAGACGAACTCGGCCGTACTGGCACCACCGGGTTTGTCGACACCCGTTTCGCGCAACGCTTCGGCTCCGCCGCGCTGATCTCCTTGATCGGCGCCTTGCCTGCGGCTGCAGCGGGTCAAATCGACAGCGAGGCGGCGGCCGATGTTGCGAGTGATGTCGGCACCGACCTGCGCGATAGCACGCAAAGCGTGATGCAGGACTATCTGGCGATCCGGCCAGTGATACATGTCGATCAGGGTACACGGATCACGGTCATGGTTGATCGTGACCTCGAGATTTTCTGACATGGCTGCAAGTTATCTGGAAGCGTCGCTCGACCGTTTCGGCCCCGAAGTCCTGCGCGACGACACGATCGAGATCTGCATCAATCCCGACGGACAAGTCTGGGGCGAATTCCAGGGCGATCACTTCATGCGAGGTCTCGGCAGCCCGCTGAGCCAGACCGAGATCAAGGACCTCGGCAACCAGATCGCCTCGGCCGCCTCGACGACGCTCAGCACGAAGAAGCCCATTGTCTCGGTCTCGATCCTATATCGAGATCGCCCGATCCGCGCGCAGGTGATCCAGCCGCCGGCGGTCGAGGGCGGGTTTTCAATATCGTTGCGGTTCTTCTCCTCCCTGCCGCTGGAGGCAATCCGGCTCGGCTTCCTCTTTGGAAAGGAGCGCAGCCTCGAAGGTCTGCGGCGCGAACGAAACGCCGCGCTGCGCGATGTGGTTGCCTCCGGCGACATCGACGCCGCGCTGCGCTTCTGCGTCGAGAACAAGCTCAACATGATCGTTTCGGGCGGTACATCGACCGGCAAGACGGTCGCGGCGCGCAAGATCCTTTCGCTGATCCCGCCCGAAGAGCGGATCATCACCATCGAGGAGGCGGCCGAGCTGCGCCCCGAGCAGCCCAATGCCGTGACGTTGATCGCGGACCGGGACACGGATGCCCGCAGTGCCGATGTGCTCTTGGCCTCAACGCTTCGCATGCGACCTGACCGGATCGTCCTAGGCGAAGTCCGCGGGCGCGAGGCGATGACGTTTCTCGAGGCAATCAATACCGGCCACGGTGGATCGCTGACTACGCTCCATGCCGAGACCCCACAACTTGCTGTTCGTCGCCTCGCCATCGCCGCCCTCAAAACGGATGTGCCGATGACCTATGCCGACATGATCGATTATATTGAGGGCTCGATCGACGTGATCATTCAGGCAGGCCGCCATGAAGGCGCGCGCGGAATCACCGAGTTCTTCCTGCCGGGTCAAACCACAGATTTGAACCTCGACACGGTCGACGGCAGAGTCAACAAGAGCCCCTCCGTTGCCGCTGAGTAAAAAAGGACCCCCCAGATGCGAAAACCAATCCTCGCAGTCATGTTTGCCGCCCTTGCGGGCCCACTTGTGGCGCAGACTTCGCCTCCGATCTCAAACGATCTCACGGTCGATATGTCGCCTCAAAAGTACCGGATTTGCAACGATCGTCCGGCGCGCCCGACCTGGATGGACGAAATCAATCCGCGGGAAGCCTACAAGGCGCTGACGTTGATGCGTCTCTACGAGTTGCGGTCATGGGAGACGATCAACGAAAGTGGCGATTGCGGCTGTGATGTGCGCTTCCCGTCTTGGGATGCCGCTTCGACCGAGTACGAGGAACAGTTCGCGAGCAACACCCAAGCGGAGCACACTCAAGCCCAATTGGCCCTCCGCAACGAACAGAACCAGATCGCCCGCGCCGTCCAGGATATCTGCGAAGCGCAAGGCAACTGGTAATGAGCATCGTCAGCTGGATGGTTGGAACCGCCGACGGCTTCCTCGCCGATGCGGCCGAGTCCCAGTTCGGGGCCGTGGCGAGCAATACCGGCACGATCGTCCTGCTGATGGTCACGCTTTCGCTGATCGGCGTCTGCATCAACATGGCATTCCAGTTCCGCAGCATGGATGGGGCAAGTTTCTTCTGGTACCTGATCAAGCTGATGCTGATAGGGATCTTCGCTTTCAACTGGGCCAACTTCAACGCTGTCGCAAATGCAGTCATTGGTGGGCTCGACTATGTGGCGGGCGCACTGATTTCATCAGTCGGGGGCGGCGGGGCGGGCGCTACCTATTTCGCAGCCGAATTCGACCGACTGATTACAGAGTTCAGCCAATACCTTAACGCTATCGGCAACAACCTCAACTGGATGACCGGAGCGATCCTCGGCGGCATTGGCCTGGTGCTCCTCAGCCTTCTCGGCTTCATGACCGGCATCGTGCTCATATTCGCCAAGATGATGCTGACCCTCATGCTCGGCCTTGCTCCGATCATGATCGCACTGTCGCTCTTTGACGCGACCAAGGATTTTTTTCACAGATGGGTCTCGACGACGATCAGCTACGCCTTCTACCCCATCGTAATAGCCGCCATGTTCTCGACCGTCGTCGGCATGGCGAATTCGCTGCTGGCCCAGATCGGTGATCCGAACTCCGCGACCAACATCGGCTCGCTGGTGCCGTTCTTCGTCATGGTTTTCTTGGCCAAGGGCTTCGTCGCGGCAACGCCCCTGATCGTTCGCGGCATCTCGGGAAACCTAATGGTGGCGGCGGCACCGGCGATCGTCAGCGGGTCCGCAGGGGTACTGCGAGGGCTGGCTAACACATCTGGTGTCCAGGGCAGGGCGCGGATAGGGGCGCTCACGACGGGTGAGGCGATTGGACGTGGAACTGTACACGCTCCTGCCGCGGTAAAGAGCGCCGCGGCGACGGCGAGCGCGCAGGTGGTCAGGATGGCCGAGAGGGCAAAGCGATTGGGAAGATAAGCATAGAGAGAATTGCTCTAGTTCTGTGCTTTGCGGCGGCTATTCCCAGTCATCGTTTTCACCTCCAAAGTCGAAGTGATTTCGCGCGACAACTTTTGCCTGGATCGCCTTCATTCCCCATTTCCCACGCTTCTTATCGAAACTTGCAACAGCCACGCCTTCCACAAGATCGCCCGGCTGTACCCCTTCAGCAGTGATCATGTGAGGAGGAATGAAGATATCTCCAAGTGTGAACCCCAGCCCGCTCGGCGTCACGTTCGTTGCCTCGCGGAATGGGCGACAGACATCAGCAGAAGGTGATAGTTCGGTGGGTTCAATTTCGAGAATACGCGTGCGAAGGCCGTTCTTCGAATGGTGCTGGGAAAGACGAACTGCCACGGTGGTTCCAATCTCCACCTGCCACGGGCAAAGTGAGATTGGGCAAGTTCCATCCACGCCGCGTGCTACGATGACGTGAAGCAGAGACTTTCCATGGTTGATGTGGTCGATGACACCAACCCGAAAGGGCATGATGTCCATGGGTGTGCCGTCTTCCCGGCGGCTGATCCGGTGAATTATTGTGCGCTTTGGCTCGGCCTTTGATGTCTCTAATTGCAACTTGATCGGCGTTCCTTCGGCCAACCTGCGGATGTCCGGATGGCTGTCGGGCAGGCTCAACTCGATTGCGAACGGATTCCCCTTCACATAGATTCTGCGGCGCCTTCGAGGCTTCTGACCATCTCGCCCCTCGATGGTGAAAACGTCCCCGAGGCACGCATCGGTCCACGGGAGGTGCGAGAAAAGCAAAGCTTCCGCCGCATCGCTCAGGCTGCCATAGAAGGCGCGATCAGTCGTGTTCGGCGTCACCGCAGAAAGTCTTTCAACAAGACTCTGTGCTTCGCGGGGTATCGCGTATCCGGCGCGGGCGCGGTGTGCAATCATTCGCTCTGCCTCGAACCGGGCTTCGGCAGGGTGGCTTTCTTCCAACAGAGCCGCGAACTTGAGGCGGACCTTCCCTACGAAGTTATCGTCCTGTGAACAGCTCAGGGCCTTGGCATAGCACGAGCGCCGCAGATCGATATCATGTGGCGCCAGGTCACCGATCAGTTCCCAAGCCCAATACTCAGAAGCCTTCTCGCGCGCAAATTCGACGGCCAGCTTGAGCGCTTCATCAATACGTCCCATACCCCGCAGTAGTTTCGTGAGATTGAACTTGAGCCAGATGTTATCCGGGAAGCGCTTCATCGCGGCCTGCACATGCGGCAAAATGAATTGGCAGTCATCCACGCGGTCGCTCTGGGCTGCCTCTGCCGACGCGGCCTGGATCACCTGCTCGACGAGGGACGGGTAGGTCTTGCCGTCCTTTCCCGTCTGCCGGTCAAAGTCCTCGTCGTTGAACTGATCCGGGTTCCAGAGGCGAAGAAAAGGAAGAAGCTTGAGCTGTTCGCCCTTTGTCAGGCGCAACGCTTGCCGCAGCATGAGGCTGTGCAGAAGGTCGGGGCCGCCAATCGATAGCTTCAGATAGGTGTTCAGGTTCCTCTTCACGCGCTGAACAACTGGCGGAGACAATTTCTCGTCCTGCGCCTGTTCGAGTTCGACTTTGATCAGGCGGTAGAGTTCCCACCCCCACGCCTTTCGATCCTCTGGTGCCAGCTTTCCGTTCGCATCAAGGTCGGCGTAGATCCTTGCGGCCTCCTCGTGCTTGCCCTGCTTGCTCAGAATGCGAGCTGACTGCATGGCACGGCAGTCGGGGTCCGCGAGGTCCAAAGCCTTCGCGCGATGCTCCGCCAGCATTGCGTCTGAGGCCGGGACTTCGAAGCGCCGCAACTGGTCCAGATAGTCGGACAGCGCCATGTGATTACCATCGGCTGAATGCTGTTTCACGAGCGCAATCAAACACCATGCATAGGCGGCGCGGTCGTAGTCATCGGCCTCGGAATCAGCGATACGCTCCAGTGAGAGTGCATGTGCAGCAGCGAGCTGGCCACCTTTCCTAAGTTCGGTGACCTCATTGGAGCGATGGTTCCAAGTTCCCGCCCCCAAACTCCTATTTCGCCGGCTCCCGCTAAAGATGCTCACGGGACAACCTCGTCGCTCAGAACGGTTCCGACATCATCCTGCAGCGCGATGAGTGATGGTTCTGGGTTCAGGGACGGATTGACGGGCATGAACTTGGTTAACTGGTTTTTGCCGTTGTAAAAGATGTCTACCGTGACTGTGTCCAGACCGCGCGCAAGAGTGTAGCGCTGGCTCCATTGCTGCTCCTTGAAGTTGGCGACCGTGATGCCCTTCTTCGACAGCGCGGCAATCAACCGGTCATGGAAATCCCGCAGGAAAGGGCGGTCAGGCGCGCCCACGCTGGCCGAGCTCGAAGTGCCGGTTCCTGGTTTCTGGCCCGACAATCCAGCGATGCGAGCTATGATTTCCTCCGCGAAGCCGTCAGGCCTCGGGCAGGTCACGCTAGAGACAGTCCAGTTTCCCTTGTAGCCGATGTCGATCCGAACAGCATCAGCACCTCGCTTGAAGAAATACGCCTCTCGATACTGGTGGTGAGCGACGTCCTCAATCTCGACCCCAGTGTCGGCCAGCCTGTTGCGGATTTCCGTTTGAAGCCAAGTGCGGAACAAGGATTGCGGCGACAAAGCCGGGGAGGGGGCCCCTCCATCTGATTCAGGGGCCATCGCTCGCTGGTCGGAAGGGCCGGACTCCGGGCTTTGTGGGCCGGGTTCTGTGGTAGACGGCGTAACCCATCCGGTTCCCGCCGCTTTGAGCCTGATCTCCGGCGGATCGACAAGATACAGCTTGCTGCTGGTCCGGGTCATGGCCGTGTAGAGCCAGCGAAAATAGTCCGATGACCGCGGGTTCTGCCGGGTTGCGCAACTGACGATCACATGGCTCCACTCGCCGCCCTGCGCCTTGTGGCAGGTAATGGCATAGCCAAACCTGAGGCGAAGAGCGTTGAAATACGGATCCGAACGCAGGGCCAACTGGAATGCATCACGATCTTTGTTCCGGTCGATATGCTTGTGGCGCTTGAGGAAATCGACGTAGAGGGCGCGCTGCTGCGCAGATGCCAAGCTAGCATCGTCGCCGTGCAGAAAATCGTCGAGTATCTTTGCCTTCAGGATGAGATCGTCACCTTCCGATTGCGGCAGCGCAACCATGACGTCTCGAAAATTCAGCGCGACATTAATGGGTTCCGATACGTCGCTATTGCCGATCTTCTGAAGCAACTGCACAGACCGTCGCTCGACCGTCGCTTCAGCCGCGTCGATCTGCAGGATTTCACCATTGGCGACGTAATGAGGACCGCAAAAGCCATTGGCCGCAACAATCACGCTGTCACCGGCCGCCACTGTCGCCTTGTCCGGAAACAGTACTGCCCGGATCGCGCGGTTGAAATTGGCGGCTACGGTATTCGAGTGGGTAACGATGATCGGCGCCTGGGGGCCGCGTCCTTCGCGGATCTTCATATAGAGAGGTGTGACACTGTCCTTGGGAAGTTGGATGACGTCATCGTCGAAAGAGAACGTCAGGCTGCTGAAGCGTCCACTGGTAACGCCTTCGCGCAGGGGCATGACGTTGCGGATTACCGCGCTTTCAGCTTTCTGGCGGACGATTTCAGTCAACTCGTAGCTGGTTGCATCAAGCCCGAAGGTCTCACGCAGGTAATCCACGTCCAGGGCAGGAGAGGTCGACATGCCGACCGGAGGCAGCTGCGCAGGATCGCCGATGAAGATGATCTTTCGGGCGTTGCCTGAATGCGTTGAACCCACGTACTCGATCAGATCCCGCAACAGATGTCCGCTGCCAGACCGGAAGAATTCACTTTCGGAATACACGTTCGATACGAGCGACGCCTCGTCGATGATGGCAACGGCATCGACCGGGTCATCATTGTTCCGGACCTTGGCAATCATCTTGAAGGTGGCCGACCCATCGCCGTCATCTTCGGTCTGCTCGGTCATCTCGCTATAGTCGTAGATCAGACTGTGGATCGTTCGCGCTGACTGCCCAGTTTTCTTGGTGATGACTTTGGCTGCCCGCCCTGTCGGGGCCGCAAGCGAGAACATCCGCCCTTGGGCAAGCAAGAACTCGGTCAGACCACCCGCAAGGAAGGTTTTCCCCGTTCCCGCATAGCCTTTCAGCAGAAATACCCGCTGGGTGTCGTCTGCGAGGAATCCATCGAGCGCCGAAATGCCCCTCTGCTGGTCGGCCGTGAGCTCCTCTTCGAACATGTCCCGCAACGAGATCCGCGTCTGCGGTGGCCTGACCAGGGTCTCTAGGCCAGCGTCGCGGTTTTGGACAATGTTCTCCCTCGCGTCGGCTGGGCACATGTCCTGCGAGGTCTCATGACATGCTGAAGGCGTTATGGACGCTGCACGTCCCCGCGCTTGCCAGTCAATATCCGGGCGCATTTCAAGGCAGAACCAAGCGGTCAGCGAGAGGGCGTCATCGAGCAGATCGTGGGCTTCAGCCACCGATACAGGACGCTTTCCGTGTGCGGCGATGTTTCCGAGTTTCCGGACGGTGTGCAAAAGCCCCAGAATCCGCCGATCCAGAAGATCATTATGCTGAAGCAGTTGCAGGCGGTCGAACTGCTTCTCTTCATCGTTCAATTGCAAACCATGGTGCCGAAAAAGGTGGCAAACCATTGCCTCCGAAAAGCTGCGTAGGCGGATGGTCGAAAAATCAGGGAGCTTGTCGGCATTCTGCTCTGCTTCGGTAGCCAGCGTATGCAGGTCCGGCCAGAGAGGCAGCAACACGCCAAAGCGCTCTGGATTTCCCGTCATATCCATAGTGTCCCCCTTTACTTGCAAACGGCATCTCTTGCGGAAATAGTCTCCAGGCTTCTGCGCTAGATCACCCTGGAATCGTATGCCTTTGAAATCGGGCCGAAATAGGGGGTAAGCATGACACTACACCAACTGAATTGGAGGCTAGACAAGCCTCGCTGCGAGGGCAACCTCTCGATCGTCGAAGAGCGGGACTTGCCGCGCGGCAGGCGGGCTTCTGGGATGAGAACTGCATTACCTGCATCATTAGAGCAGCCGCCCGTCAGATCCCAAATACACGCCATCCGACAAATAAATCGGCGCGCCCTCGGCAATGCACAGGTCGTCATATAGATCGCGAAGATCGCTGCAGCCGGCGGTGTGGTCGACCTCTGCCGGCTGCCCCAGATATAGGGCCATTTCATCGGCCAGTAGAGTAAGGGCTTCGAACAACTGATCCCTCGTGCCGGACAGGCAGATCTCGGCGAACCTGCGGCCTTTGCCATCGCTGTCGATGCAAAGGTCCACCTCGCCCCCGGCAAGGTTCTGGATCCCGACCTGCAGAGCGTTGATCAACGCTTCGCGGTCCCGGTAGATCGGCGGGGCGCCAAAATCGCTAGCGGTGGCCGTCTTAATGGCCCCGCCTTGGTGGCCGCCGATGCTGCCAATGGTCAGGCGGAGCAACGTGTGCTCTCCCGCTACGGCATAATACTGTTCGCGCGCATGGTAGAATTTTGTGGATTGATAGATAATCGCGGACATGTTGCATCCTTCGCTTGCATGGTCTTGAGATAAGCGCGCAGCGGTATCGTTCGTGGGCGTACCACCCACACGAGCGCATTCTGCGGTCTCTTGAAAAATCACATGTACTTGGTGTTCCGAAGGCAGGAATTGCTGCGGAACGGTCGTGATCGGCCTTTGCGCTGGTGATAACAGGTCACGACATTACCTGCGGCGTCGACAATCGCCCTCACCTTGGTCGCAGCTGCAATCATCTCCTCATCGAGGCCAGCGGCTGTCAGGTGCCGGACGGTCCGTCCTGACAAGATGTACTCCTCGCAATCATGCCGCGCCTTGACCCGTGTCCCATGCAGAAGGACAAGTTCGAGACTGTCGTGCCGAATACTCCGTTGGGCCATACGCGTTGCCGCATGGTTGCTGAGGACGAAAGAGGCGTCTGCACACACAGCCATCATGCCCACTCCTCCTCGAACTGCTTTTTGAGCTTGGAGCGGTGACGCTGGAGTTCTTCAAAGCGGCGATAGATCGGATCTTCGAACGGGAAAACCGAGGCAATTTTGCCGCCTTCAGAGGCCGCAGCTTTGCGGCTCTGATACTCAGAAAGCGTATCTTCGTTGAGATGCAAATCTTCCTGTAACGGGTTCACCCAGCTTTGAACACGGTCATCATCCGTATACCGCTCAGGGTACCAACCTTCTTCATGGCAATGCTTCGCCACGAGGTCATCATACTCCGCGGCCAGTTCCGGATGGCGTTCGGCATAGAACGCGCGCCAGGCCTTCAGCTTCTTGAGACCTGCCTTCCGCTGATCCTCCATGCCCTGCTCATGCGCTTCCCGAATGGCCTTAGCAAACTCTTCAATCGAGAGGACACCGCCCTTGGCTTCCTTGGCCTGATGCAAAACCGAGGACAGCCGAATGCGTCCTTTCGCGATGGCCTCAGCCAGCGGCGGTTGCCCCCCAGAGAGAGCCTCTACGAGCTCAATGTCCGATATAAATCCGGCCGCATTCGGGGCCTCTTCGGCCGCTGCCCCCACGAACCACTTTGTGTCGACGTGGTCTGAAATCTGCGCCGACAGCCGAACGATTGCCTCGCTGAACAGATTCCGCGACGTTTCGGTGCCAGGGTGTGACGTCTCGATTCCGAAACATTTTTTGAGCTTGCTGGCTTGGTCCTCAAGGTGCCCCCCTTGCAGACGCGGATCGGAGAGGCCGTTTTCAAAGGCAAGGCGAGCTACTTCGTCGTCCTGCACCGGCACTTTCAGTGCATGTCCGGCCACAATCGAAAAGAGAACGGGTGCCAGTTCCATGATCTGCTTCTGGCTGACCCCATAACGCCAACGCATGAGTTCGTAGGCATTGTGGGACGCAGCAGAAACATGGGCCTGGATGGACACTTCTCCCAAGTCCACGTCGGCAAAGAACGGATCGAAATCTTGAGGCTTGCAGTTCAGAACGCGGGCAATCGCCTCCAGATCCTTGGGCTTGGGCGGATTGGTTCCCGCTAGCCAGCGACTTACTGTGCGCTTATGCTTCTTGATCGCTGCGGCGAGTTCGTCGCGCGATTTCCCCTCTGCTTTCAGCTTCTTCTTGAGAAGTTCTGCCTTGAACGCCATCGGTGCCTCCCTTGTGTCCATGACATCAAGGTAGGTGCCATTTTATCCTATGTAAATTTGGCATTTTCTGTCACAAATCAGGGAAATCTGGCTTTGAACGCACTATTTTTCGACTAAATTTGTTTTGGTATGACAAAATGAGTGCCATTTTGCCGAGATGAATGCTCAAGTCGGAGCAACCAAATCAAGCAATGCACGTCAGCAATCGCTTAGATTGCACCTTTGCGGGCCGCTTGCCTTCCTCACAAAATACGGTGGCGGCTTCGGTCGCTCTCACACCGATGGCCATGTCTTAAGCGATAACACCATTGTCGAATGCGTGTTCCGTCCGATCCCCTAAACCGCAAGAAAAACGTCCTCGCATCACGCATATTCTGCAATGATGGCCCGTGTCGTCTGGACCGCAGTAGCCAGTTCTGCCCTATCCGGCTCCTTGAGCCCCAGCCCCACCGGATCAAATGACAACTGCACTGGCCCACCTCCACTAGCTCCCGCGCGAGCTGCTCGACCCCGCGCACGATTTGGCCGCGAAGCCGTGGAACTCTGCGTATTCGATGCGGGCATCTCCGCCGTTGCCGGTGAGGTCGCTACCCCAGAACCATTTGCGCCTGCGGCCGCCCGCACTTCCTGCAGCTCCTGCTTCAGCTTCTCGACCGTCTCGCGAGTCTCGGACATCTGTCGGTCCCGCCGAAGGCCGTCCTCGTCCGGATATGGGAAGCTTCCCGATTGACCGGCGTGCAGCACCTTGAGCGTCGGATCCTCGAAGTACTTGATACGCCGAGCGCGGATCGGCATTTGCGCGTCGATCACAAGGATGACCTCGTCGAGGTCCATGCGCCGGGCCTCATCCTCTGTCAGAAGCGGGGTTTCTTCTGTCCTCTCCGAAACGCTGCGCCCCTCAAACGGATTGCGCCCGACCGCGCGTGACCGGGTCACCACGCGCTTGGTGGTCTTGCCGACGGCCTGGCTTAACTCCTCGATGGTCTTCTGCTCGGACGGTGTGAGGTAGAGCTTCACACCTGCGCCGCCCTGAAGCGACCTGCGGGTGTTCTCACCATAAATCTCGTCCAGCGCGGGGATCGTCTGTGTCACGATTGCGAGGTTGCCGCCGAAGGAGCGCAGCGTCTTGATGCTCTCGGCGACGATTGGCATTTTCCCGAGCCGGTCAAACTCGTCGAGCATGATCATCACGGGCCAAGGCTCGTCATCGCCGGGTTCCTGCGCTTGCAGCGAGGCAATCAGGTCCGAGAAGAAGAGGCGGATCAGCGGGGCAAGCGGTCGGATCATCTCGGATTCAACCACAAGATAGATCGCATGTGGGCGGCGGCGGATATCCCGGAATGAGAAGTCAGAGGTCGCGGTGGCCGCGTCGATCGCGCGGTTGTCCCAAGTGTCGAGACCCGATGTCATCAGGAGGGAGAGGTAGGAAGTGAGGGTGTCGTTGTTGGTTGATGCCATACGCTCGAAGATCAGTTTGGCCGACTTGTTCTTCACCTCCTGCGAACGCTTCAGGTATTCCTTCTGCTTGTCGCCCCCCGAGGCTGTGATGCGGTAAATCTCGCCGATGGTCGGAACGCCGCGCTCGAAGGCCAGAAGACCGGCCGCTACGAAGAGGTCGATACCCCCGGCTAAAAGCCCGCTCAGCTTTTCATTGTCGGTCTGCAGGAAGAGCTTGGCGGTGAGTTTCAGCTCCATCTGCTGCCGGTCGGGGTTGGTCATGGCAGCAATGCGCGCCAGCGGATTATAGCGATGTGTCGGTCGGTCCCAGTCGGTCGGCGCGAAGCGGAAAACCTTGTCCCCCATGCTGGCGCGGAAGCGCGAGGCCTCGCGGAAGTTCTCGCCTTTCACGTCGAGCACCACCGCGGAGCCCTTGTAGGTCAGCAGGTTCGGGATCACGAACCCCACGCCCTTGCCCCGGCCTGTCGGCGCCACGATCAGCGCGTGGGGGAAGGTTTTTGAGACTAGGAACGGGCGCTTGGATTTCGGGGAGCCGAGCTTGCCCAGAAGGAAGCCGCCGCCGGGCTTGGCAAAGAAACCGTTCCTCTTCATCTCGCTGCGAGTCTGCCAATGCGTCGTCCCGAAGCGGGTCAATGCATCCCCCAGAAGCGTGACGCTCAGCATCAGCGATGCCAGGCCGAAGCCGCCCAGGATGAGGTTCACCCAGAGGAAGTCTTTCGGTGCAGACTGAGACAGACCCCGATATTCGCGGGCGAGAAGGGTGACGTCGAAACGCGTGGGTGAAAGCCCATAGCGGAACATGACAAAGCCAGTCGCCACGACATAGCCCATGGCGAGGCCGACCAGCACGAGGCTCAACACACCGATGGCGATCTTGCCTTTATCCATGGGTGATCCCCTTCTCACCATGCGCCGCGGCGTGGCGCGCGCGCTGCGCCTCGATCTGCTCTTCGGCCAGAGCATCGAGAACGCGCTCCATGGCCGGGCCATGCGCAGTGACCTCGCTGCTCTGGAGATAGGTCTTGGCAAGTTCCAGCTGTCGCAGCGGATCCTCGGTGAATTTGTCGAGGACGTCCGCGTTTCCGGCCTGCAGTGCGTCGATTGCGTCGGGGCTTAGCCGTTCGTTGACCTGCCGGACGATGTCCTGCTGCTCTGACTCGGAGAGCGGGCCCTCGACGTCGGCGTTTCGCACAAAGGCCATGACGGTTGGCGCTGTCTCTTCCAGATACCGGCGCTCGGCGAAGTCCTGTCGCGCCTGGTCTTCGATCTCGAAACTGCGCTCGCTGATATAGGCACGCGACGCGCCGAGCGAACGAAGGTGGTTGATTTCGTCCTGGACGGCCTGCCCGAACTCGTCATCCGGCATCTCCGTGCGATAGCGGGCGAGGGTGCGGAGCTCTTCGGTGATCGGACCGAGATGATCCGAAGGATCCCGCAAGGCGAGGTCCATGTCGCCAGCATGAAGCGTGCGGTCCTGCTCCGATACCGCATATTGCGGCGGCATTCGACTGTCAGTCATCTGTTCCCAAGCCATCGAGGCCAATTCGGCATGTTGCGGAGATCTCTGCGCATAGGCGTCGAACGCGACGCGGGCCTCTTCAACCTCTACGGCGCCGGCCCGCCTTACAGACGGGTCGTCGGAGAACGGATGATCGAAATCCGTCCGACGGAACTGCGCCACCAGCGCCCTGAACGCCTGCCGCTCCGATGGGGCAAAAATGTCGGGCCCGTCCTTCTCGAGATCACCCCCTGGTGCCGCCAACCGCTCGCCGAGCGCTGCCTCAGCGTTGTCCACCTCGTCGATCTCGGTTGGCGCGCGCAGGACGCGTACGTCGGTCAGGACATCGCCCAACCGAACATGCACGGCTTCCAGCCGGTCGAGCGCGTCTTTCCGGTCCTCGAGCTTGTCCAGATCGAGGTCACCTTCCTTGGCAATCCCCTGCAGATCCTGTGCCAGCCACTGGCGCTCCAATGCGGCATTGCCTGCCCCC
>NZ_JBXWRD010000063.1:0-8343 GCF_059612725.1 Ruegeria sp. YKSF070
ATGGGGCATCGACCAGGGCGGCGGAGCGATCCCCAAGCGGGTTCAAATGCGCGACCCAGGCCAGAACGTCGGTCAGCTTGCGCTCGATCACCGGCCTCTCGGCCGCCGGTGCCCTGTCGATCGCCGCCTCGATCTGGCGAATGTTCTGAGAAAACTCGGCGATCAGCGTGTCGAACGCTGCTTCGTCTTGGGACATGTAGATGGCTCCGTCAGATTGAATCTGACCGCCACTGGCAAGGATGGTGCTGGCCCTCTCGAGCGCCTCGGACACGTCTTCGAAATTCGAACGGGACGCCTCCGCCGCGAGCCCGCGATAGATCAACGCGTTGTGCCGGACGGTTTCCAGAGCGGCCGCCAGGTCAGCGCCGGTTCTCTGGCGCTCGACAGGGGGACGGCCTTCGTCGCGGGCCTTGTAGATTTCATCGATCTCGGCGCGGTAGGTCGTGACGCCGCGATCCAGACGGCGCGTCGCCTCAAGGCGGATCCCATGAACTTGGGCCGCCTCGACCATCGCCTCGCGAAAGGCGTCGTAGTTGAAGTGATGATCCTTCCCGAGAAAGAACATTTCGCCATCCTTGCTGCGGCGGTTCAGAACGATATGCGCATGTGGATGCGCGCGATCTTGGTGTATTGCAGCAATATAGTCGAATTGCGACCCCTCACCTTGAAAGAACTTCTCGCAGACCGCCTGGGTGATATCGCGCACCTCTTCACCCCTGGTCCCAACCGGGAATGCCATCAGCAGATGCGACGTATGGCCAAGCTTGGGGCTGTAGCGCTCGTTCCACTGGTTCTCGAACCGCCGCGCCACTCGGTTGATCTCGGCTTCCGAGAGCTGCTTCTTCCCGTCATGGGTGCCGCGACTGTCGAGGATATGGGTCGACTTTGTTGTGAGATATGTGAGCTGAGCCCGTAGCTGCGCCCCGGTGTGGCAGCCCCCTTTCGAGATAGCCTTGAAGATCGCTGGCGAATAGCCGCGCGCGGCCCGAACCATCTGCGCGCCCTTGGAAAGCCCCTGCCAGGATCCCGAAACTCGGCTCCAGCCGCGGTCAAATAGCGCCGGGTCGATGCCACGGACCCGGTCACTCCGCTCCATTCTCATTCCTCTCGGCGAGGTCCGCCAGGGCAGAGCTGATCTCAAGGTCCAGCACGCTGCGCCGCGCACGCGACATCTCCTGAACCTGGTCGGCCAGATCGAAGACCAGACCCGCAAGGGCGCGGACGTCACGGTGGCTTGAGGCCGGGTAGGACAGTCTCTCGCCCCGCACCTTGGCCTCGTTCAGACGTCGCGCAATCTGGTTCACATTGTTGCCGACCCGGTTGAGCGCGGCGCCGAGATTGCGCAACTCGTCACACATCTCGTCGTCGGGCAGGAAGACACCTTCGGCCGCCAGCATCAGGCGGCGCATGGCATCCGAGCGGTGCGCAATCCCGCGCCGCGACAGCGCCGCGTCGAACCGGCGCAGGTCGTCGTCCGAGACCCGGATCCCCACAACCCGCGATCGGCTGCCGTTCGCTGTCTGACGCTCATCCCGGTGGTTCACCACGTTGTAGATCGTCTTCAGGCTGACATCGTAGCGCGCGGCCAATGACGCCGCGGAGACGCCGTTCCGGCGCTCCTGGGCGATGGTCGATCGTTCGATCTCTGACAGTCTGCGACGGCGGGGCATTTTGAAGTTAACGTTCCTATTTCTTGCCAACTTCGTACAAGCCCGCCGACTCCCAACGCAAGTGGAGTCGGCCATAAGGGCTTGTACTCAATATAGAAAATCGCCCTGCAGGGGCGATTTCCCGTCCTTTGTCAAATGGATCGCGCTTCGCGCTCATTGCACCACGCGATGCGGTCTCCGCATTGTGCATCGCGTCTTTTGCGCCCCGTCTCTTGCACCCCGCAAGACGGGTTTTGCCGCGTGCTGACCGTCTCGCGTCACCCGCAGAACGACATACGCGAAACTGCCTCCCGTCGTCTGGAGCGCGCTATCCGTCACCTGCATTCCGTCCGCAGCACATCGCCAAGCGCATCCCGACATTTGGAGGGTGGGTGGTGCCCCGCGACGAATGCTGAAGGCGCCACGGCAGACGTTGCACGGTCATCGCAAAACGCCGCCCGCTGCATGCCAAACGCGGGTCGCATCACGACTTCTGCTTGACCCTTCCGCCTCATACGTTTAGCGACACTTTAGCATTATCGTTGCGATTCACTATTTTTGCTGAGGATCAGAATGCCGAACGAAAATCTTGTGGTGATCGCAGCGATGGCCCGGAAAGGGGGCAGTGGAAAAACGACGCTTTCGCGCGCCTTGATCAGCGCCGCGATCGCCGCCGGACGCAGAGTGATGTTGATCGACACGGACAGCACGAGGGTACTCGGGGCCTGGCATGCTCGGGCGGAAGCCGGTGGGCTGAGTTCGCCGCTTCTCTGCTCGGCCACCGTCGAAAGCGTGGCGGGTGTCGAGGATCAGATCGATCAGGTCTACATGGCAGGCACGGCAGACTTCATCTTCATCGATACCGCAGGGGTCGGTGCCGAATGGTCAGACGGAATTGCGGTGCTTGCGGACCACATCGTGACGCCCGTCATGCTGTCGACGTCTGATTTCGATGTCGGAGCGCAGACTTCTGATTGGTTTGAGAAACTGAAATCCCGTGTTGACGACCCCTCCAGCCTTCCGCGCCACCACGTCGTCCTCAACATGGTAGACCCGAAAACGACCCGTGCTGACGCCGCCCTGATTGAAGAAGCGCTCACCCGTTTTCCGGTGATTGAGACCGTCATGATGCGACGAAACACTTACAAGGAGATGGATCAGAAGGGGCTTCTCCACGCCTTGGCGCTGGAAAAGCAATCTGATCCGAACCCGCTGATGCGCCCACATGTACGTCATGTCGTCGAGGCGCTCGAGGAGGCGACGGACGTCCTCAACAATATTCTTGCTGCGTGAAGACAGTCGATTGCGCAAGAAGATCCCGACCATCACTAGGCCCGACCCAGCCTACGCCGCCACCCTGCAACAGGGTGACCGTGAGATTCCCGGGAAGGAAGATGAGGCACAGGTCACAGCAACAAAGACAGGCACCCCAGCCGCTGACGTTGACGCGGATCGGCACGGGTCAGAGCGTGTGCCGGAAGGTGCCGTGGCGCCGCACCAAGTCACCGCGGAAAGCTCTGACCCGCATACCAGCCTGAGAGCTCCCGTATTGGCGCGCGCTTTGAGCCCCACCCGGAAGATCGACATCAGGGTCAACGCACTCGAACGACAGGAAGCAGCGCTGCAGACTTGTGGTGTCGAGCCAGCACATGTGGTGCGTGCCGCCCTGCGCCGTGCAGTCAAAGGCTGGCAACTGTCGCCGGTCTTCGCGCCAGTCGCGGAGGAGCGGCGCACTCGAAACACGCAGTGGCAGGCCCGGACATCTCTGGCAGTAGATGCAGCCAGCCTGGGTGTCCTCCTCCGGGACCACGACCCCCTCGACGTCTTGAGTAAATGGGCTCTGATCCGCGGCCAAGTGGAACCACGCATATGGGGCGAGATCGACAAAATCTTGGAAGAAATTGCGGTTCGCGCTGCATCGCCGCATGAACCGTAAGATACCTATCTGAAAAGATAACTTGCATTTTGCCGGTGGATTTTCGCCCACCCGGAACGGTTCATCTTGCAGTTGCAGAAACCTAGTCCTAACACCAGCTAACAGGAATTTCAGACCTCAGTAGTGACGAGTTGCGAGGTCCATTTAGGAGGAACGCATTATGAATATGAAGCCCCGCCTGACTGGCGAACCGATCATGCGCATCCTCTGCAAGACATCTGAGAATCTGGTTGGCTACCTTTACCAATGGAACAATGGTGACGTGCAGCCTGCCTGGTTCGACGGCGCCATAGCGGACGTTCGCTATGAACCATTCATTCAAGCGCCGGAACAAAACCCCGCCGATCCGAAGGCCCCCAGACCGCGTCAGCAAGGTCCGACGCACCTTGAAAAGGCATAGCTCAAGGCCTCGCGTCGGTTTGTGGGTCACCCCATCCCGCAGGTCCTTTGAGCGATAGAGTTGACTTCTATGCCTCAGAAGTGGTCTAGATATGAGTTATAGAAAGGATGTCTATAACTCATGGCTTGGAACTGGACGCTGCCTGATTGGCCGGATTTCCGGTATGACGCCACCGCTCTGGAGCCGTTTGAGCAGACGTTCCTGCTGTCGTCCGGAGAAATCCTCGGCGCGGTCCATCATGTCAGCCAGCCGGAACGCGAGCAACTCCGCATCGAACTGCTCAGCGAGGAAGCGATGCAGACGAGCGCCATCGAGGGTGAAATCCTCGATCGGCTCAGTGTCCAGTCTTCGCTGCGCCGCCATCTGGGCCTCGATCCGGACAGCTACCCTGCCAAACCGCGCGAACAGGGCGTCGCGGAAATGATGGTCGACGTCTATTCCAGTTTTGCAGAGCTGCTAACCCATCAGACACTGTACCGCTGGCATCGGATGCTCCTGTCCCATGACCGTCGGTTGGAAACCATTGGGGCCTACCGACAACACGCCGAGGCGATGCAAATCGTTTCCGGCCGCCTTGACCGGCCCACGATCCATTTCGAAGCGCCGCCCTCGGAGCGGGTCATGCCTGAGATGGAGCGATACGCGGATTGGTTCAACAAGACCGGTCCGGGGGGAGCAGAGCCGCTTCCAGCGCTGACGCGCGCAGGGCTAAGCCACCTCTATTTCGAGAGTATCCACCCATTCGAAGACGGCAACGGCCGCTTGGGTCGCGCCCTCGCTGAAAAGTCGCTGGCGCAGAACATTGGCCAGCCGACCCTCATCTCGCTCGCCTTCACCATCGAGAAGGAGCGCAGGGGATACTACGATCAGCTTGAGCAGCATCAAAAAACGCTCGACGTGACCGATTGGCTCGTCTGGTTCGCAGAAGTTGTCTTGAAGGCCCAACAGGCAACACTCGACCGCGTAGGCTTCTTCATCAGCAAGGCACACTTCTACGATCGTCACAGAGACCACTTGAACGAACGCCAGGCCAAGGCCATCGCTCGAATGTTTCAGGAAGGCCCTGGCGGTTTCAAAGGCGGCCTCAGCGCCGACAACTATCTCAAAATCACCCGAACTTCACGCGCAACCGCAACCCGCGATCTGCAGGATCTAGTCGAGAAAGGTGCGCTCAGCCGAACTGGTGAGCGACGCCATACGAGGTACTGGTTGAACCTGAATCCACGGGCGTCGAACCAGCTACAATGATTGGCGTAGAAGTGAGACAGCGCCAAAGGCGTTGCCTATTCTCTGAGCGAGACAGATTGGTTTCCGGCACTATCCGCGCGCAGGTCAAGATCAGACGCGGATGAGAGAACAAAGCCAAGATTGTCGCCAAGGCCAAAGGGAAAAATCACCGGTTGGGCCTCTAGCGTTCCGAGTCCGACAGGACGACCTACGGCTTCCAAAACGGCGGTTGTCATCCAACGTACGAGGTCCGATCCCTCCAACGCACAGGCTTTCTTCCGGGTTAACGTTTTGCCGTTGTCGCTTCGATCAAGCAGCGCCCAGTCTATCTGAGACTGAAGGACCATATTGGTCATCCGTCTGGTCCCCTCACGTTCGCCATAGATTTCTGCCATCCGACGATGCACTTCAGCGGTCGTGCAGTCGCCTTGAAGCGAAGTCAATCTGCCAACAATCTCGGCCACTTTGGCGAAGAAGGGATATGTCACGATAGCCATGCCCCATGTCAGGGCCGCCGGCGAGGTAGATGGCGCCGATTGGAACAGTTCCACTCCGCGTTGAGCAAAAGGCTCCATTTCCTTTCGCGGCTCTAACCAAAGGCGGTTCAGTACAGTTCTGGTCTTCTTCCTAGCCGCAGGCCCTGAATGGGCTTCATCCAACAGAGCATCGAGCTCGCTGATGTCAGCGAGACCGGCCCTTACTTCCAGCGCTTTTTTCGCCCACTCGAGGCGGATGAAGCGGTCAAATCCTATCTGAGGTGCTGTCGCTCGCATGTTCTTCTTTCTTCATTCTTATCTTCACAAACGGCACAACCAGTTCCTCTAACGCCATTCCTCCGTGAGCAACGATCTTGTTCCCTCTTGGCACAAACGCGCCGCGTTCATTCGCGTAAACTGGCAAGAAGTCGGACGGAAGCCCTGGACCGCTAAACTGAAATGCATCGATATCGGGCGGAACGGATGCAGCAAGGTCCTCGCTGCGATAGGCCCTGACGCGCTCACCCTTCATCTCGGAGACAACGCCCTGGCTGAGCCGTCCAATGCCGTCGGCGTCAACATTGCCATGGTCCGCAGTCAGGTAGATATGATAGCCGTGCTGAGCAAGCATGAGAAACAGCTTTTCAATGAAGCCGGTATCGCACCACTCGCGAATTTGGCCAGCAATCCCGCGTTTCCCAAGCATTGCTCCGTGGACAATTTCATCGACCATATCAACGACAAGGCCCGCAACCTTGGTCGTCGGCTTTGAAAGTACGTCCTCGAGTAGAGCCAATTGGTCGGAACGTTTGAGCCCCTTCTGGAAAACGACCTCTGGCTTCCGGAGGCCGTTTTCCTGCCAGAACTTCGTCCAGAGAGACGACTCTTGTGCCGTCGAATCCATTGAGCCTTGAAACTCCCGTGGCTTGAGGCCCGAAAAGAGCGCCTGGCGAGAGATTGACGTCAGAGTCGGCAGCCACGCAAAGCAGCCGCCCTCGTCGGCGGAAAAGTCGGGAAGCTTGGTCGACAGGTGGTCCCTGATCTGGGCCCACTGGTCCAATGCCAAACCATCAAAGACAAGAAGAGCAATTCGATCTTCGCCAAAGCCCCTGCGCATCGCGAGATAGCGCGGCACGTGATGTACCATCACCGGCGCTTTTGCGACGGGTAGGGACGGCAAGTCGGCAAAATGCTGAAGCACCCAATCCTTGAGGCGGGCATCGGCCTCTCTTTGCAAACTCTGGAGCTGCCCCTGCAGGTTATCTGCGTCCGCCGCTTTCAGTTCGTTGAAGCGGTAGATGAGTTCTCCAAGGCGGCGCGCCGCCTCTACCCAATCTCGATGCGACGCCCCCTCCGAGGGTAGACTCGCCACGTTCCTTTTCGCTCCCTCCGACACCAGATGCGCAAGTGCCTGAGGGTCATCTATCAGACCAACCTGTATCCAATCGGGAAGGTACTCAGGACGGACACTTGCCTCAATAGGCTGAAGGGCTCCCTCGAGGAACATGGTATCTATGATCACCCTTACGTCGGGGTGATCAAAGGGCACGTCATACGCATGGCCTTCGACCGGCTCCTGATCCCTGCCGCGGGCATCAGGTTCAACGCCATATTTTGCGACGAAACGCGCCCAAGATTCCTGTATTGCGCGGAGCATAAAGGGTTTTGAGGCGAGCAGTTCACTAATCGGAAGACTTCCAAGAGATGTGTCCCGAAGAACGGTTGCGACATGGTCTGCAAATAGGCTGGGAAGGCCAGCCCCGCGATAGTGAAGCCGCAGAGCTTCTCGCCAGAAATCCTCCGGTCGATTCAGCAGATAAGGGCTAAGCCTGAAGATGTGCGTGAGGACAAAATTCTTGGTCTCAGCCTCACCGAGCAGCTGCGTCACATGCTTCTGGTAGGCTTGGAACAGCCCTTCATGGTGTTCAGAGTCGAGCTTGCGGACGACACCATAATTCAGATTGGGAAAAAGATCAGCCAAGCTCAGGCTGACTTGTCGTGCTGCCCTGATGTAGTCCCAAGGTATGGAATTGATGTCCGCGCCCCGCCACTGCAGGATGAGCGCCTTCGCGGTACCTTTCTGACCCACATCCCATGCGGATCGATAACGCTCTTCATACTCGGTTCTAAACGAAACAGAATCTTCGAACGGGAGAACCTCAAATTCGCGTTCGCGAAGCCCAAGCAGAATGGTCTCATCCAAGAGCAGGCCATCCGGATCCAAGGCGATCCAGAAGCGAGACAGATCTGCGGGAAACTCCCGCAGGATACGATCGGCCCAAATACTCATCGTGCACCAGCCACCGTTTCGCCAATTCGCAACACGAGGAGGGCATTGAGATCGGGCGAGTAGGAGGCCGCAGCATCGAGCTGCGCCATCCGAGCTTCATGTTCTTTCTGCAGCCGCTTCCGTCGATAATCGCGAACAGTCTGAAGCCCCACTCTGCCAATCGCCTGGTGTCGAGCTTCGAAAGCGTAGAGTGCGCGTTCGCGTTCTTCATCGATCCGAGCCTTGTGCTCTGTCACAAGATCGGAGAACACCCGCTCTCCTTGCGTGACCGCAGCCCCTTTCGATCTCTCGAACCAGTCGCGCGGCGCCTCGATCTGAGGCGCAGCAATCGGCTCGATCTGCTCCGTCAGAAGCACATCCCAAAT
>NZ_JBXWRD010000064.1:0-22667 GCF_059612725.1 Ruegeria sp. YKSF070
CATGTTGGTCCGGCCCGGAGTGTCGGGCAGGTTGAAGAAGCTCAACATGTCATTGCCCGGACCACCATCGACCGTATCCGAACCGCCACCGGGAGAGATCCAGTCAGCGCCGTCCAGACCGTTGATGATCTCGGTCGCCGTTGTGCCATCCACCGACTCGCCAGCGGCGGTGCCATTGATGGTACTGGGGATGGTTCCGGCCAGCGCCGCCGCCTGAGTCAGAGTCAGGGTACCGTCATTGAACTCGACGAATTCGATATCCGATCCCAGGAAATCGACCCCCTGGCTCGAAGTCAGCTGAACACCTCCGGTCACGTTCTGGCCCGACACGAATTGCTGTGACACGTTCAGGATTGCGGTGTCGTTGCCATCGCCCCCCGTCATCGAGTCGTCGCCCAGACCGCCGATCAGCGTGTCGTCGCCTCCGCCGCCTTCGAGCGTGTCATTGTCGGCGCCACCATCCAGCAGGTTGCCGCCGCTGTCTCCATAGATGTAATCATCGTAGTTAGACCCGACGACGTTCTCGATGGAGGTGAAGGTGTCGTTTGCCGCGTCTTCGTAGGTCCCGCGCGAACGCAGGTCGAGATTAACCCTGCCGAGGGATGTCACATAGCTGGCGGTATCAATCCCTGATCCGCCATTCAGATCATCAGCACCCGCGCCCCCGATCAGGGTATCGTGGCCGTTGTGGCCGCGCAGGCGATCGTTGCCCGCCCCGCCATCGATCAGGTTTGCACCAATGTCACCATAGACATAATCGTCGAAATTTGAGCCTTTGATATTCTCAATGGAGTCAAAGGTGTCACCTGCCGCATCACCGGTCATGCCGCCAGACCTTAGATCAAGACTGACCGCCGCCATAGCAAAGGCGTAGCTAGCCGCATCCGCTCCCGCTCCACCGTACAGATCATCCGAACCCGCACCGCCAAGCAGCGTGTCATTTCCACCGTCACCGCGCAGAGTATCATTACCTGCGTCGCCTCGGATGAGGTCCGCGCCGTTGCCCCCGAAAAGAACATCATTTCCGGAACCACCTCGGATATGATCTCTGAACACAGACCCTATGATCGTCGAATTGCTGGACCCGGCGATGATCTCTGTCAAATCACCGGTTTGGTTCCAACCTTCATAGCTAACATAGCTGGGAAGGGTCAGTGTGCTCTGACCCTCGATGTGAATGACCAAATGCTCTGTGCTGGTATCGCCGCCGATTCCGTCAATCCACCCGCTGGGCCCAAATCCCTGAATCTGCGCTGCCGTTACGATTACCGTTCGGCTAGTCCCATCGGGAAGGGACCCGAATTCGATTTCTTCAATTTCTCTTATGATATGCGTGCGTAGGTCATGCACAACATTCCCGCTACCACCCGCCAATAGGAGGGTGTCGTGACCGGTGCCACCATCATAAGTTTCCTGTCCCGTGTCCTGTCCGAAACTGATGACAAACCTGTCCACCCCGGTACCGCCGAACAGACTATCGCGCCCGCCGCCGGGCCGAAGTGTATCGTTGCCGCCTCCGCCGCTCAGGAAGTCATTGCCTGTGTCCGAGACAAGGCGGTCATTGCCGATTCCCTCAACAAGGGACATGTCTTGCGCGCCATCAGCGATCATCAAAAGATCATCTGTAGCAGCGCTGGCGTCGATGATCTCCTGCGCGATGTCGGTGACATTTAGCGTGAATGTCCGACTGCCTGACAGCAACTCGATGGTCCCTGTTTCTGTGGCAGTCACCCGGTCCACCATGGTAATTCCTAGAAAATCAAATACTTAAGTGGCGCCCCCCCCTTGGGGCAGGGTTGCGCGCCTTCACATGGTGGATAATGGCCGGCGAAGCGGATGTTCAGGCTCCGAGATTGTCGATTTTCACCACTAGAACAAGATCGTCCCGACAAGGGCGGTGGCTGAGAACAAGGGATCGGGGCGAAGGTTGTATCTGATTGCGCCGCGTTTCCCGTTTTTGAGCCGACCGAAGACGACCTTAATGCGGTAACGCCGATTGTAACGTGGAATGCCTTAATCGACTGTATTCTTGCACGGGTTTCGGTCCGGAAAGCGGGCCTTTATCCTCTTGTCGCGCCAATGCTTCCAACGATTGTACAGGTTATTGGCCGGCGAGATACTCTGCTTTTCGTTCAGGTTTGCGTGCCCCACCTGACTTATGCCAACAGCCTGGAATCAATAGGTCTGGAACATGGGTTCCTGGATGTTGTCGCCTTCGTTCCATTGGCCCGGAGCCTCTCCCTTTCCGACCTGTTCGACAAGTCCGGCGAACCGGCCTAACATCGATGCATGCGCCGTGCCGTGTTTGCCATCTGCCTTGCCTATGCCCTGCTCTATGGCGGGGCTTGGATATCAACCGTCAATGCCTCGCTGGATGCGGCGGGGCGCGGGATGGCGTTGGGATTTTTGACCATTGGCATGGGCACCACGGCAATCTTTGCGATGCCGGCGCTGATCCTGGCGATTTCGAACCGGGCGCTCAACTGGGCGCTGGGATTGTCGCTGGTGCCGGCGGCCCTGTTGCTGGTGGTCATGGCGATGGGGGTGGTTTGAGGTCGGTTCAGGCGCGGTAGAACAGGTAGCGTTCGGGCGGGATGCTGTCGGGGGCGGCGATGGCTGTGAACCCGACCAGCGGCTGACCCGAGATGATCAGGCCACCGGGTACCATGACGCGGGCGATCAGCGGGCTGAGGCGTGCGGCTTCGGCCACGTCATCGGCCTTGATCCCCATGCCGAAATCGTAATGGGCCAGAACGATCGGGGCGCCCTCGGTCGCGAGACGTTCCAGCATAGGTTCCGCCTCGCCCATCAGGAAATCCGCTTTGGGCGGGGTGCACGAGGGGTGGCATTGCAGCACCCGGTCCATCACCCGGATGCGCCGGTCGGGCAGGATCTCGCGCAGGTGGTCATAGGTGCGCCCGTTGCCCAGACCCATATCGAGCACCTCACCGGGCATGTCGGCAATCTGCTGGGCGGCCCAGTTCAGCCCGTCTCGCTGAGCGGTCAGGCGGCGCAGCATCGAATCCAGTCGGCTCATCGGTCGGTCTCCTCGGCGGGCATGGTCCAGGGTTGGCACGGGCCGGCCAACAGCCGCGCCAACAGCGCCCCGGAGAACTGCCAGATTTCGTCGTCATGCACCAGATGGTGGGTCAGGATGCCAAAGGGCTCGGTGGCATCGGCGCGACCCTCGCGCCGATCCGCCAGCAGCGTGGCGGTCTGGGCGATCAGGGGCTGCGGCGCCACCAGGCCGCGGCTGCCGCGCCAGTCGATCGGGTCGAGATGGGTGTTGACCTGCGCCAGCCCCGGCGCAGCCATCGGGCTGCGGCGCGGGGTTGCGGTGGACAGCGCGCGAAAGCCCTGCGCGGGCAGGCCGGCGGTGACCTCGGGCGCGATCCGGTTCCAGGGCGGCACGAACATCGGCCGCAACGCGTCGCCGAACAGCGCCTGCAACCGCGCCTTGCCTTGCCTGGCCTCGGCCAGGATCTCGGGGACTGGGCGGTGGGCGCGAAACTCGGCCTTCTTTTCGGTTGTGGGGGCGTGGTTCTGGTGTGCCCAGCCATGCACGACCGGGACCAGATGCGGATGCGCGGCGACGTGGTCGGCCAGCGCGGTTTCGGCCCCGGCGGGGATCACCGCCAGATGCACGGGCAGGTCCAGGTCCTCGGCCAGCGCGGTCAGCCGGTTCAGCTGTGGGGTCGTGCTCACCGCGTCATCGTCGCGCCACCAGAGCGGCAGGGTAAGCCCCTCGGCCGCCCATTGCGCCAGTTCGGCATCGAGCGGGGTCCAGTCCGGGGTCATCGCGCCGCCTCCATCATCTCGACCATGCGCACCGTCTCTGCCGCGCCGTCAAAGCGCAAGGTGGTCGTGTCGCGGCGCGGGTCGCGCATCACCTGTTGCAAGGCCCGGATCAGGGTTTCGGGGGTCAGCTCGGCGCTGGTCACCGTGGCAAAGCCGGGCAGGGCGGCCAGGGCGCGGGCGCGCAGGCCCTGTTCGACCTCCTTGCCCGCGTCAAAGGGGATCAGCACGGCGGGGGTGCCAGCTTGCAGCAGGTCCAGCGCGGTGTTGTAGCCGCACATGCTGACCGAGGCGGCGGCATGGCTCAGCATGGCGCGAAAATCGGGGCGCGCGGGTTCCACCGTGACCGGGGCATCGCCCGCCTGCGCTTGCAATGCGGCCACCTCGGCGCCAGCCTGCGTGCCCCCCACCAGCAGCCGCCAGCGTTGGTCGGGCATCCGGCGCGCGGCCTCCAGCGCGACCCGGAACAGCGGTCCGCCGACGGCGCCTCCACCAGCGCTGACAAGGATCTCTCCCGCCCCTATGCGATTCGGGTGCGGTTCGGTGGGGGGCGGCGCCACATAGCCGGTGTAGCGCAGTTTGCCTGCCAGCGTGGCGCTGACCGGCCAGCTTGTGTCAAGCCGCGTGACTGTAGGGTCGGAATGGACCAGCACCGCGTCATAGGCCTCGGCGATCACCCAATCGGTTGCTTCGGCCTTGGCCGGTTTCGCGGGCGGGGCAAGGATGTCGCGGATCGAACTCAACACCAGCGGCGGATGCGGCAGCGCCCGCGTGGCGGCCAGCAGTG
Organism: Ruegeria sp. YKSF070; assembly: GCF_059612725.1. Classification (NCBI taxonomy): domain Bacteria; kingdom Pseudomonadati; phylum Pseudomonadota; class Alphaproteobacteria; order Rhodobacterales; family Roseobacteraceae; genus Ruegeria; species Ruegeria sp. YKSF070. Next base: position 4,583 of record NZ_JBXWRD010000064.1, read on the forward strand.
CGCGGAACTCTTCCCCTAAGCTGCGGCGGCCAAAGGGGTAAAGCTCGGTGATCAGTACATCGGGGGAAAAGGCGGTGAGTGCCTCCAGCAGCGCCGCCTGCCGCGTGGTGTGAAAGCCTGCGTCAGCCTCGGCCCCTGTCTCGGTCAGAAGGCGGGCGAAATCCACCCCGTCCGAGCGGAGCGCGGGCAGTTGCACGAGTTCCAGCCCCGCCGGGTCGAGCTGTGGGGCGGGCATCCCGCCCGAGACCAGCCGCACCTGATGCCCGGTGGCGGCAAAGGCGCGGCCCAGTGTCAGCGCCCGGCTCAGATGGCCGGTGCCCAACAGATGGGTAACGACGATCATCACCTTCATGCCAGCGCCTCGCGCGGGATCAGGCGCACCGGCTCGCCCAGCGGCGCCAACGGGTCGAGCGAGACGACAAAGAGCCGGTTGCGCTTGACCTTGAAGGGCGGGATGCCGTCGAAATTCCAGCCATGGGCGCGGGCCAGAATGACCCGCATGATGCCGATATGGCAGACCGCGACGCTGTCGCCGGTCAGCCCGGCCAGCCAGGGTTCGATCCGGGCCCACAGCTCGGCCGGGCTTTCCCCCGCGGGCGGGCGGAAATCCCAGCCCCAGTCCTCGATATGCCGATAGCCGCTGCCGGGGGTATCCAGCAGGTCTTGTCCGCGCTGCCCCTCCCAATTGCCCCAGTTCATCTCGGTCAGCGAAGGCACGGTGCGGGGCGCGCGCCCGGCCACCAGCTCGGCGGTTTCCACCGCCCGCGAGAGCGGGCTGGACCAGAGCGTCGCGCGATCCCAGGGCGTGGGCAGGGCCAGCGCGCCCAGGTCGTGCCGCGCGGTTTCATCCAGCGGGATGTCGCTGCGGCCCTGGATGCGGCCGGCGCGGTTCCAGTCGGTGTGACCATGGCGCAGAAGGGCAAGGCGTCTCATCGGGCGGTCTCCATCAGCGGTGTCACCGCGCCCCAGAACACCGCCGCCGCAGCGGCAGGCAGGTGCCGGGCGGAGATACGGTCACGGGCTTCGCTGCCGATCCGCTGGCGCATGTCGGGATCGGCGCGCAGGCAGTCGATCATTTCGGCCAGCGCTTCGGGTCCTGCCTCGGGTGCGGGATAGGCGGGGCCGGGCAGCAGCACGTCGCGCACGCCGGGCCTGTCCTGCGCCACCACCGGAAGGCCGGCGGCCTGTGCCTCTAGATAGACCATGCCAAAAGCCTCGTTCACGCCGGGCCAGAAGAACAGCGAGGATCGGCCATAGGCGGCCTGCAATCCGGCCCGATCAAGCTGGCCCAGAAACCGCACTCGCGCGCCAAAGGGCGCCATCAGCGCCGCGACCTCGGCCCGGGCGGGGCCATCGCCCGCGATATCGAGCTGCCAGTCGCCGCCCAGATGCGCCAGCGTTTCCGCGATCAGCCGGTACGAGGCAAGCTTGTCGCCGGGCCGCATCATACCGGCGCTCAGCATCGGGCCGTCGCATGCCGCGCGTGGCGGCAGGGTATCGTCGGGCAGAAAGGGTGGAAGTTCGACCAGCGCTTGATTGCCGAACCGTTCCCGCTCCAGCGTGATCAGGTCATTGGCAGTGAGGTAGAAGATCACGCGCGCCGCATCGCAGGCATCATGCGCCGCCTGCGCAAACCCGGCCCATGGGCCGGTCAGGCGGCTGGTGGCGCGGGTGCTTTCGATCTGCACATAGGGCATGGCGCGAGCGGCACAGACTGCCGGGCCGATCAGGTCGGGCGCCTTGTAATAGTTGTGATAGGTCACCCACAGGGCGCTATCGCCGGGCAGGTCACGGATCAGCCGCTGAACCTCGTCCGTCGCGCCCGCGCGCAACCGGGTCTGCGCCCCGGCATCGCCCTGCTTGTCGAGGCTCTTGAACTCCGAGACCAGATCAACCGGCAGGCCGCGCCCGGCGATCATCGCCCGCAGGCTGCGCGCCAGTTCGCGGTCGCCCGAGGGCACCGGGCTGTCGGGCGATTTCATCGGCGCGTAAAAGGCGATGCGGGCCATTTTCAACCCCCGGCGCAGAGGGCGGTCAGCCGGTTGGACAGATGGGCGATGCCGGGAGCCATGGTGAATTCCGACAGCAGGCGCCCGCGCGCGGCTGCGGCCATGCGGGCAGCGTGTACAGGGTCGGCGGCCAGTGTGGCCATGGCGCTTGCCAGCGCCTCGGGCGCATCGTCCGACAGGGTGCCATGGGTCCCGTCGGTGATGAATTCCGGGATCGCCGAAACCGGGGTCGACAGGATCGGCAGCGATTGCGAGGCCGCCTCCATCAGCACATTGGGCAGGCCGTCGCGGTCGCCATCGGCGGCGATCCGGCTGGGCAGGACAAAAAGGTCGGCGGCGCGCATGGCTGCGATTACCTCGGGCTGATCGCAGGCACCGCGCCAGGTGATCCGCTCTGCGACCCCGAGCGCCTCTGCCTGCGCGGTCAGGGCGGCGCGGTCGCCGCCGCCGCCGATATGGGTCCAGTGCCAGTCCAGATCGGGCGGCAAGAGGCCAAAGGCGGCGATCAGCCGGTCAAAGCCCTTCTTCTCCACCAGCCGCCCCACCGACAGCATCGCCAGCGGGGCACTCACCGCGCGCGGGCTGTGCGCGGGCGGGTCGGGAAAGCGGGCCAGATCAAGCCCGTGATAGACCAGATCGACACGCCCCGGATCATCGGCCAAGCCGCGCAGATGCGCGGCGCCCACAGCCGTGCAGGTCGCACCAAATGCCGCGCCATGGCTGGCGGCGCTCAGCTTTTCGGCCTTTTCCCAGTCGGGCGAGGTCCAGATATCCTTGGCATGGGCCGAAAAGCTCCACGGCAGACCGCGCATGATCGCGGCATAGCGCGCGACCGAGGCGGGGGTATGCAGGAAATGCGCGTAAAGCCCCCGGGTCGAGGCGGGCAGTTCGGCGGCCATCACGCAGGCCTGTCCGAACCGGCGGATGCGGTTCTTTGTGCGGTCGCGGGCCAGATCGGCGCGCCAGACCCGATAGGCCTCGGCGTAGCCGGGCAGGGCCTGCGCCGCAGCGCGCGCGCGCCAGACCCGTTCCGGTTCCTGCCACAGATATTCCGGCAGATAACGCACCCGCGCGCGCAACCGTTCGTGCAGGGGGTGGCGTTTCACATCGGTCGGATGACGCAGCGACCAGATGTCGAAATCGTGGCCCGCCTCCTCCAGCGCCACCAGTTCCTGCGCGATGAAGGTTTCGGACAGGCGCGGCCAGCCCTTGACCACGACGGCCAGTTTCGGTTTGTCTGAGGTCATTCCGCCGCCTGGTGGCTGGTCTTGCTCAGCAGCGCGCGGACCCGGCGGGTGACATGGTCGAGTCCGTCCAGCAGACCCTCGCCGATGGCCTGGCTGGGCAGCGGCTGGTTGGGCAGGTTGCGAATGGCCTGGATCATGGTCTCGGGCGTCAGCCCGTCGCGGCTCTCCTCCAGCATCCGTACCAAGCCCAGCTCTTCGGCGCGGCTGGCGCGGATCCACTGTTCCAGCCGCGGTACGGTACGGGGCACGATCACCGCGCGCTGGTCAAATGACAGTACCTCGCAGAACGTGTTGTAGCCGCCCATGCAGACCACGCCGGCGGCGCCGGCAAAGAGTGTCTCGATCTCGCTTTCGAACCCGACCGCGGTCACCCGCCCGTTCAGCGCCGCCACGCGCCGTTCGAACTCGGCGCGGGTGTCGCCCGACAGGAAGGGGCCATAGACCAGCACCGCGCGTGGCGACAGGGTCGGGTCCTGCTCATAGGCGGACAGGACCAGGTTGACCATCGCCTCTCCATCGCCACCGCCACCGGGGGTGATCAGCACATAGGGTTGTTGCGGCGGGGTGCCCACCGGCCCCAGATCGCGGCGCAGATAGCCGGTCCAGTGCATGCGCGCCTGCGCTTCGGGGCTGAGGGGCAGGCCCGCCGTCGGGTCATAGACCGAGCGCAGCCCATAGACCCAGATCTCGTCATAGAAGCGTTCGGTCGCCGCCACCGCACCCTTGCGCGCCCATTCGGCGGCCAGCACCTCGGGCTCGTCCAGCACGTCGCGCAGGCCCAGCACCAGCCGGGCACGCCCGCGCCGTTGCAGACAGTCGAGCGTCGGCAGCAACTCGCCGCGAAAACCGGTCGGTTCCTTGTCGACGATCAGGATATCGGGGTCATAGCGCTCGGCCGCGCCGCGGATCAGGCCGCTGCGCAGGTCGGTCACCTCGTCGATGCCCATCCCCATCGTCTGCGAGGCATAAGAGCCGTCGGCGCGTTTGGTCACGCCGGGCAGGCGTACGTGGTCGACCCGGCGCGGAAAGGTGAAACGCCCCGCCACCGGAGACCCGGTCAGGATCAGCGCCGAGGCTGATGGATCAGCCTGAGTGATTGCCGCTGCCAGCGCGCGGCTGCGCCGAAGATGTCCCAGCCCGAACGTATCGTGGCTGTACAGCATCACCCGCGCTGCGCGGCTGGTTTCGACTGTCCTGCTCTCGCCCTGCATCGCTGCCGTCTATAGCCTTAGATCCGCGTCGGATTTGGAGAAAATGCCCTTGATATCATAGAGGACTGCACCCGGCAGGCCAAAGGTCCGAATGGACGCAGCCCCCAACTCGACAAACTGCCGATGCGCCACCGCAACAACAATCGCGTCATAGACACCTGTCTGCGGTTCCGAAACCGGAGTGACACCATATTCACGGGTCATCGCCTCGGGGTCAACCCAAGGATCGTAGACCTCGGTCGCAACAGAAAACTCAGCCAGTTCCGACAGGATGTCGGCCACCCGCGTGTTGCGGATGTCGGCGCAGTTCTCCTTGAAGGTAAAGCCCATCACCAGCACCCGCGCCCGGCCCGGGTCGATGCGGCGGGCGATCAATGCCTTGATCAGCTGCTGCGCCACATGGCGGCCCATGTTGTCGTTGATACGCCGTCCCGCAAGGATCACCTCGGGGTGATAGCCGCTCTGCTCGGCCCGGTAGGTCAGGTAATAGGGGTCGACCCCGATACAGTGACCGCCCACCAGCCCCGGCTTGAATGGCAGGAAGTTCCATTTGGTCCCGGCGGCCTCCAGCACTTCGAGCGTGTCGAGGCCCAGCCGCGAGAAGATCAGCGAGAATTCGTTGACCAGGGCGATGTTCAGGTCGCGCTGGGTATTTTCGATCACCTTGGCGGCCTCGGCGGTGCGGATCGAGCTGGCCCTGTGCACGCCGGCCTTGACCACCGGGGCATAGATGGCGGCGACGCGGTCCAGCGTCTCGGCATCCTGGGTCGAAACGATCTTGACCACATTCTCCATCGAATGTTCAGCATCGCCGGGGTTCACTCGCTCGGGCGAATAGGCCAGCTTGATCTGGGAATAGAGTTCCAGCCCGCTGCCCTCGACCAGAACCGGGCCGCAGATCTCTTCGGTCACGCCGGGGTAGACGGTGCTTTCGACAATCACCATGTCACCCGGTGCCAGATGCGGCGCGATCATCCGGCAGGCACCCTTGAGCGGTTCCAGGTCGGGGGTCTTGGCGTCGTTGATCGGGGTGGGCACACCGATGATGTAGACGGTACAGGCTGCCAGATCGGCCGGATCGCAGGAAAACCGCGCCCGCGTCTCGCGCAACGAGCGTTCCGAAACCTCGCCGTTGCGGTCGTGGCCACGGCCCAGCGCGCTGATATGCCCGGCGTCGGTGTCAAAGCCCAGCGTCTGGAACCCGGCCCGCGCCAGACCCAGCGGCAGGCCGACATAGCCCAGCCCAAGCACGGCGATCCGGTCCTGATCCGTTTGGCGCGACATGGCTTGCGTTCCCGATCTTGCGTGTTTCGTCGTGCGACCGGGCAGAACAACCCTTTGCCGCCATCCGGTATCCTGGCCCGCAGGCAGCACCGTACTAGTCAAATCCCGCCGCCTTGGAAACACGATTCTGCGGTGCCGCCGGGGCAGTCTCCTCGCGGCGGACCACACTTGCCATTTGAATGCACACCGCTGCTTCGATACGCTGCCCCGAAGCGTAACACCCGCACAGGTTTTTTGATGATCGCAGTCTTTCGCCTTTTCTTCGCCTGTCTCGGCCTGATCCTCTGCCTGTCGTCCCCTTTGGCGGCGCAGGTATCGCTCTATCCCGGGGTCGGCGGTAGCTCGGAGGAGGCCGCAAGCGGGGACCTTGCCGAGGCCATTCGCGCCGCGTCCGAGGCGGGGGCCTCGGTCATCGTGATCGACAGCGCCGGCCGGGTCGCCGCAACCGGCACCGACCCGGCGGCGGAGGGAACCGCGCCCGTCGATCCGATGGGCGAGTCGTCGCAGCTGATGAAGGCGCAGGAAAAGGTGGCCGATTTCGTCGGCGCGTTGCGCTCGCGGCTCGAAGCGCTGCCCTATTCCATCTTCGAGGTGCAGTACATCCTGCGCCAGACCAGCCCCGACGGGCGGATTGCGACCTATGCCGAGGTGCTGGCCATCAACCTTGTGCTGTTGCTGATCGGTCGATGGCTGTCGATCGAGATTTACGGCAAGCGTATAGCCCGCCGATATGTGGTGTCACGCATCCGCGAAGCGCCGCGCGGCTATCGGGAAAAGATGCCGTTCCTGGTGTTTCGCTTCGTGATGGGGTTGACCGCGACTGTGGTCGCCATGGTCTTTGCCTTCATCATCGGCTTTCTGGTCTTTGGCCGGATGCAGGATCTGTCGATCCAGTTCACCGTCACCGCCATCTTTACCGCCTTCTTCCTTGCCCGGACTGCCTCGGATCTGTGGCGTATGGTACTGTCACCCTATCTCAGCCAGTACCGGCTGCCGCCCTTTTCCGACCGCGACGCCAAGCGGCTGTATCTCTGGGCCTCGGTGCTGGCGACCTACGATATCTCAAGCGAGCTGTTTTCGACCTGGGTTGCGGATTTCGGCCTGAACTACAACGTCTACGCCATGGTCTATGGCGTGCTGACCGGGATCGGCGCCCTTGGCAACGTGCTGATGGTTTTGTTCAACGGGCGCGCGATCTCGAACGCCATTCGTGGCGGGCGGACCAAGGAAGAGGTTTCGTGGTTGCTCCGGCTGGTTTCGGTCGCCTGGGCGCCTGTGGTCGTGTTCTACATGGTTTTCGGCTGGCTCCAGCTGGCCTTTGATCTGGTCTTGGAGAGGCCGCTTCATATCCCGCTCATGGCCGGTACCTATGGCATCTTCATGTCGGTCGTGGTCGCCTATGGAGCGATGAATTACCTGCTCGAGCGCTACTTCGATCGCACCCGGCAGGTAAAGGAACTGAACGCGGCCCTGGCCGAGGCTGAAGCGGCGGAAAATCACCCGATGGCAGGAGCGGGCGCGCAGCGGCTCCACATCGCGACCTACGAGGACCTGGCCCGCCGTGTCGCTGGCATTCTGGCCTTTGTGGTGGGTACCTATGCGCTGGTTCTTATCTGGAATCCGGGGATGGACTGGACCGGCGAGCTGCCGCTCGACCGGGCTTTGGACGTTATGGTGATCATCTTCCTTGGTTACATCGTCTTTCACTTCTTCCGGATCTGGATCGACAGCAAGATTGCCGAAGAGACGGTGGATGTGCCCGAGGGAGAGCTGGGCGACGAGGGCGGCGGTACCAGCGCCAGTCGCCTGGCCACGCTGCTGCCGTTGTTTCGGGGCGCCATCCTGGCCGTTGTAGTCGTCTCGATCGTGCTTATCGCGCTGATGGAGGTGGGGATTAATGTCAGCCCGCTCTTTGCCGGTGCCGGTGTCGTCGGCCTGGCGGTGGGCTTCGGCTCGCAAACGCTGGTGCGGGATATCTTTTCGGGGGCGTTTTTCCTGCTCGATGATGCGTTTCGCAAGGGAGAGTATATCGACATCGGCGATGTGAAAGGCACGGTGGAGAAGATCTCGGTGCGCTCATTCCAGCTGCGCCACCATCTGGGTGCGCTGCACACGATCCCCTTTGGCGAGATCAAGGTTCTGACCAACTTTTCGCGCGACTGGGTGATCATGAAACTGCCGCTGCGGGTGACCTATGACACCGATGTGGAAAAGGTACGCAAGCTGATCAAGAACCTCGGGCAGGAGCTGCTCAGCGATCCGGTGATCGGGGACAATTTCATCCAGCCGCTGAAAAGCCAGGGGGTGATCGAGATGCAGGATTCGGCGATGATCATCCGGGTCAAGTTCATGACCAAGCCGGGGGATCAATGGCTGGTGCGCAAGCGGGTCTATCAGGACATACGTGAGCTTTTTGCCCGCGAAGGCATCAAGTTCGCCCATCGCGAGGTAACCGTGCGCCTGGCCGACGGCCAGGACGCCGCCAACATGACACCGCAGCAACGTGAAGCGGTGACAGGTGCGGTCCAGGCGGCCATCGACGAGGATGTACTGGACGACATGATGGATGACGACCGGTGAGGGAGAGACCAAGATTTTTCGTCGAAAAATCTTGGTCTGTCGGTTCGGAGATTTTTCGACGAAAAATCTCTGGTTTCGCGTATCTGTCGTTCAGCTATAGGGGTCGAGACTGTCGCGCAGGCCGTCGCCCAGGAAGTTGAACGCCAGCACCACCACTACGATTGGTAGCATCGGGATCGCGGTCCAGGGATAAAGCTCGATGCTGGCAAGGTTCTGCGCGTCGTTCAGCATCACCCCCCAGCTGACCGCGGGCGCCCGCAGGCCAAGCCCCAGGAAGCTGAGCGCGGTCTCGCCCAGGATCATCGCCGGAATCGACAGCGTGGCGCTGGCGATCAGGTGCGACATGAAGTTGGGCAGCAGATGCTTGCGGATGACGCGTCCCTTGCCGGCGCCCATCATCTCGGCGGCGCGCACATATTCCTCTTCGCGCAGCGACAGGAACTTGGCCCGGACCGAGCGCGCCAGCCCCGGCCAGTCGAGGATCCCCAGGATCACCGAGATGATGAAGAACACCGCCACCGGCGACCAGTTCGAGGGCACCGCCGCCGACAATGCCAGCCATAGCGGCAGTTCGGGAAGCGATCGCAGGATCTCGATCACCCGGTTGATCACCCAGTCCGTCTTGCCGCCCAGATAGCCCGCCAGAGAGCCAAAGAAGATACCCAGAACAAAGGACACCGAGATGCCGATCAGGCCCACGGTGAGCGACAGCTGCGCGCCATAGAGGATACGGCTGAACACGTCGCGGCCAAGCCGGTCGGATCCCCATAGGAACAGCGTCGCCCCCTCGGGCGCACAGAACAGGTGGGTGTCGCTCTCGATCAGCCCGGCCAGTTTGTAACTGTCGCCCTCGCAAAAGAACCGGATCCGCTGCGGGTTCTCGGTATCGGGGACAAAGGTCCATTGAAAGGTTTCCAAATCCGCCTCGGCGGTGATCGGATAGATGAACGGCCCAAGGAACTCGCCCTCATGCACCCAGTGCACGGCCTGTGGCGGAGCATAAAGGTGATCTGCGTTGCGGTAGTTGGGGGAATAGGGCGCGATGAACCCCATGAAGGGCAACAGCAGGTAGCTCAACAGCAGGAAAATACCCGAGATCAGACCCAGCTTGTGGGTGCGGAACTTGCGCCAGACCAACAGCCAGTTGGGCGCGTCCAGATCGCGCCGTTCCAGCTGTTGGATCGACTGCTGCGGATCATAGGGGGCGTCGTCGACATAGCGTCCGTCGGGAAGTTGGGTCATGCGTCGCGCCCCTCGTATCGAATGCGCGGGTCGAGCATGACCAGCAGGATATCGGAAATCATCGTCCCGATCAGCGTCAGCAACGCCACGAACATCAGAACAAAGCCCGACAGGAACATGTCCTGACTCTTGAGCGCGGTCAGCAGGGTCGGGCCGATGGTTTGCAGCCCCATCACCACCGAGACCAAAACCGAGCCCGACACCATCGAGGGCAGGAGGTTGCCGATATCGGCCACAAACGGGTTGAAGGCCACGCGCAACGGGTATTTGGCCAGCATCCGGCTGGGCGCCATGCCCTTGGCGATGGCGGTTTCCACATAGGGCTTGCCCAGTTCGTCCAGCATGTTGGCGCGCAGGCGCTGCATCATCGCCGAGGCGCCGGCAGTGCCGATCACGATGGTGGGCACGATCAGATGGACCAGAACTGACTGGATCTTGGCCCAGCTCATCGGTTGCCCTTCAAAGGCCGGGTCCATGAGACCGCCGATGGGGATATCCAGATATTTGCGCCCGTAATAATACAGGATCAGCGCCAGCAGAAAGTTCGGCGTCGCCAGTCCCAGATAACCGACAAAGGCCGAGGTATAATCAGCCCAGGTCCGCGCCTTGGCCGCCGCGATCACTCCCAGCGGCAGGGCGGTGGCATAGACGAAGACGATGGCCGCCATGTTCACCAGCACGGTCAGCCACAGGCTGTCGCCAACAATCTCCGAGACCGGCCGGTCAAATTCAAACGACCAGCCGAAATTGCCCTGGATCAGGCCGGAAAACCCGTGCGGGCCGGGCATGAAGCCCATCCAGATCATGTATTGTTCCCAGACAGGCCGGTCGAGCGCGTATTCCTTGCGCAGGAACTCGGCCTTGGCCACGCCAGCGGACTGGCCCGAGGCCTTGAGTTCGGCGATCTGGTTGGATAGGTAATCGCCCGGCGGCAGGTTGATGATGGCAAAGACCAGCACCGAGACCACAAGCAGGGTCATCAGCATGGTTCCGAACCGGTAAAATGCGTAGCGCAGGATTGCCATTCCGCCGATCCGTCAATCTTGAATAAAGAATTCGTCCATCCGGTGCACACCGAAATGCGCCCCCGGGTCCCAGGCCCACATGCCCTTTTTCGGCACGTTGCGCATCCGGGCCGACACCACGATGGGCTGCGGCGCCTCGGCGAGAAGGCCGATGCCATAGATCTGGTCGGCATGGATCGCCAGCATCTCGCTCCAGGCGGCGGCGCGGTCCTGATCGTTGCTGGCGCTCTCCCAATCGTGCAGCAGCTCCATCAACCGCTGCGCTTCGGGCAGGTCGGGCGCCTCACCTACCTGACCGGCGGTCTGATAATGCTGCCCCCATTTCGGCCAGGCCAGGAACACCTGATCGGTGGGCGCCAGATAGGCCGGCGAGGTATAGGCCTGGGGCAGGCCATTGTCCCAGCCGAACCAGACCGAGGCCATGGTGGTGCCCGCAAAGACCCGGTTGCGCAGGATGTCGCGATCCAGCGGGCGCATGACCAGCTTGACCCCGATCTCGCGCCAGGTATCGGTGACGATCTGAAGCGCGTTCTCGACCTCCTGCCGCTCGCCCGCCGTTTCGATCACCAGTTCCATCGGGCGGCCATCGGGCAGCAGGCGGATGCCTGAGCCGTCGCGCTTGTCCAGCCCGATCTCGTCCAGCAGCGCGTTGGCCTGCGCCACGTCATAGGCCGCCCAGGCGTCGCGGTGCTCCTGCTTGAAGAAGGGAGAGGCCGGTAGCACCGCCATGGCGCCGGGTTTGGCCAGCTTGAAATAAAGCGCCCGGTTGATCGCGTCGCGGTCGATTGCCAGCGACAGCGCCCTGCGCAAACGGGCATCGCGCAGCACCGCCCGCCAGCCGTCGTCATTGTGATTGAGGTTGGGATAGATCGCGATCTGCGAGGCGACGCCGGTCTGCCACAGATAGGTCTTGTAACCGCCATCGGCCTCGCCCTTCTTTAGGATCGAAGCGTCACGAAAGTCGAGCCCGCGGCCTTGAAGATCCACTTCGCCCGCGTTTGATTTTGCCGCAACAAGGCCGGGCGCCACGATTTCCATCTCGACGATATCGATATAGGGCAATTGCACCCCGCGCGCGTCGATCCGGTGGAAATAGGGGTTGCGCACGAAGTTGTGGCGGATCTTCTTGCCTTCGCTGGCATTGATCCACGGCTGCAAGGTCGGCAGCTGGGCATTGTCGAACTGGTACATGTTGTCCAGCTTGTTATGCAGCGCGGCCCAGCTCTTGACCCGGTTTTCGTCGACCGCAGCGGCCAGCGACGCAGCATCGGCATAATCCTGATGGAACTGTTTCAGGAAATGCGCAGGGCGATAGATGAAGGGCGGGCGCGCCTGCGCCAGCGATTGAAGGAAATTGGGGTTGGGCTTGTCCCATTCAAACACCACGGTCGTGGCATCGGGAAAGCTGACCCGGGGCGGCTGGCCTTCGATCAACAGGAAATCGGGAGGGCCTGCCGGGCTGAGCAGCGGATTGTTGGCCACATCCTTCCACCAGTACTCGAAATCGGCCGAGGTAAAGGGCGCACCGTCCGACCATTTGTGCCCCTTGCGCAGATGCAGGGTAAAGCGGCGGTCCTCTTCGGCCTCATAGGATTTCAGCAGATCGGGGACCAGATCGTATTTCTCGTCATAGCCGACCAGACGGGCATAGCCATAGACGACCATCTGGCGAATATCCTTGGACCGGGTGATCATGGTGCGCATCACCCCGCCCGGAGCGCCGAATTCGCGGCCCTTGGCCTCGAGATCGACGATCAGCGGTTCCTCTGGAATGCGTTGGTCGATGGGTGGCAGGTCGCCGGATTTCACCTCGGCCCCCCAAAAGATCGATTCCTGTAATGTCGGCACGGTTTCAGCGCGCAACGGTAATGCTCCGGCCAGAACCATGGTCAGGGCAAGCGCAAAAGTGCGTCGGGGCAATTCAAACATGGCAGCGTACCTTGTGTCCTGGCTCCATTTCCACCAGCGAGGGTATCACGGAGTCGGTGAAACGAAAGGCCTCGGCCCAACTGTCGGGCGCACCGGCGCCCAGGGCCACAAGCTTCAGATTGATCGGCCGGTCGATATCGGGTTCCGGCTGGGCGGCGATCAGCGCCTTGGTATAGGGGTGTTGGGGATTGTGGAACAATGTCTCGGGCGGGGCCTGTTCGACCACCAGCCCCTGACGCATCACCGCCACCTCGTCGGCGATCCGCGCCACGACCGCCAGATCGTGGCTGATGAAGAGGTAAGAGAGTCCCAGCCCCTCCTGCAACTCTTCCAGCAGGGTCAGGATCTGGTCCTGTACCGACACGTCCAGCGCCGAGGTCGGCTCGTCGCAGACGATCATCGCCGGGTCGAGCATCAGGGCGCGCGCCACCGACAGGCGCTGGCGCTGACCGCCGGAAAAGGCATGCGGATAGCGTTTGAGCATGTCGGCGTTCAGCCCCACCCGTTCCAGCGCTTCGGCGGCCTTGTCGCGCTGCTCGGCACGGGTGCCGATCCGGTGAATCTCCAGCGGTTCGGTCATTGCGTCCTGGATGCGCATGCGCGGGCTGAGCGAGCTGTAGGGGTCCTGGAACACCATCTGCGCCTGACGCTGGAACACGGTACGCTGGGCACGGCTCATGTCATGCACCGTCAGCGGCACGGCTTCTGGGCTGGCGCGGAACAGAACTTCGCCGCCGGGATCGGGCGGCTCGGCGCCCAGCGCGATGCGCGCCGCGGTGGTCTTGCCCGAGCCGCTTTCGCCCACGATCGCCAGCGTCTTGCCGCGGGCCAAGCGGAAGTCGACGCCCCGACAGGCATGAATCAGCTTGTCGGCCTGCCAACCCCGGCCAGAGCGCATGGTATAGGTCTTGGACACATCCTTCATCTCTAGGATCAGATCGTCCTGCGGCATCGGCAGGCCGACGGCTTGAACATCCGGAATCTCGGGCGCGGCATCGAACAGTTGCCGTGTATAGGGATGTGCCGGGTCCTTGAGCATGGCGGAGGCAGAGCCGCTTTCCATCACCCGGCCCTTATGCATCACCACCACCTGTTCGGCCATGTTGGCCACCACGCCCAGATCATGGGTCACCAGGATCAGCGCCATGCCGATTTCGCGCTGCAACTCCTTGATAAGCCCAAGAACCTGCGCTTGGGTGGTCACATCCAGTGCGGTGGTCGGTTCGTCCGCGATCAGCAGGTCGGGTTTCGCCACCATCGCCATGGCGATCATTGCCCGCTGCCGCATGCCACCCGACAATTCGAACGGATAGGAGTTGTAGGCGCGTTCGGGATCGGGAAACCCCACCCTCTCGAACTGTTCCAGCACCGTCTTGCGTGCCTGCCGCTCGCTGGCGCCGCGATGCAGCCACAGCACCTCGCTGACCTGGTTGCCGATCCGGTGCAGCGGTGAAAGCGAGCGCATCGGCTCCTGAAAGATCATCGAGATGCGGTTGCCGCGGATCGACCGCATCTGCCGCTCGCTGAGCTGGTTCAGGGCGAGCGGCCCGCCCTCGCCGTTCAGGGTGATCTGGCCGGAGCGGATTTGCGCCGCCTTGGGCAGGATGCGCAGCGCGGCCCGGCAGGTGATCGTCTTGCCCGAGCCGGATTCACCCACCAGCGCCAAAGTCTGCCCGGGCATCACCTCGAAACTGACGTCCCGCACCACGGGTTCGTCGCGACCAAAGCCGATGCTGAGGTTTTCGACAGACAACAAAGGGGTCATTCAGGTGTCCCACCCGACTGGCCAGAAAACGACATGATGCTATCAATACCCCCAACGGTCTTTATTGTTTTGCCTGCACTTTCGCGCGCCGGGCGCCGGTTCGTCAAACCTCAATTTCGCAAAGATGGCCGGGAAATCGAGATATTGCCGGTCTGATGGCTGTCAAAGCGGGACGGAATTTGGCATGAGGAGCAAAAGCGGAACCCTAAGCGGCGCCGCGCGGACAAGGGAATTTCAGAACATGAGCCAACCAGAGCAGAGCCGCCTTGACCTTTTCATCGACCGGATGGTGTCGCAACGGGCCTGTCTCGACCATGCCATCGCATTGACCGCCGAATTGCCCGGCCCGGTCTATGAACTGGGATTGGGCAACGGCCGCACCTATCACCACCTGCGACAGCATGTGCGGGGGCGCGAGATCTACGTGTTCGAACGCGCTGTCGCCTCACATCCGGATTCGACTCCGCCTCAGGCCCAGCTGATTCTGGGGGATATCCGCGAGACCCTGCCCGCCACGCTGGCGCGGTTCGGCGCCACGGCCAGCCTGATCCATGCCGATCTGGGGGGGCACAACCGGGAAAAGAACGACCGCTTCGCCCGCATAATCTCGCCTCTGATCGAACCGCATCTGGCGCAAGGCGGGCTGATGGTGTCGAGCGACCGGATGTATTTCGACGGTCTCGCAGAGCTGCCGCTGCCCTCCGGTGCGGTTGAGGGGCGGTGTTTCATCTATCGGCGCGGATGACGTCCGGGTGATGTGCCGCAGGGTCACGCCCGCGAACGGCTAGGCGCGCGGCGCGGTTGATGCCTAAGCTTGGTGCACGCTGCACCAGAGGATCCCGTCATGCTATTTTACGACTGTTCCACCGCGCCCAATCCGCGCCGCGCCCGCATGTTCATCGCCGAGAAGGGGCTGGAGATCGAAAGCCGCGATATCTCGATCGCGGCGGGCGAACAGTTGCAACCGGCTTTTCGGGCGGTGAACCCGCGCGCCACGATCCCGGTGCTGGTGACCGACGAGGGCACGGCTTTGACAGAGAATCTGGGCATCGCGGCCTATCTTGAGGCGCGCTTTCCGGAACCGCCGCTGATGGGGCGCACGGCCGATGAAAAGGGTCTGGTGATGATGTGGAACGCCATCGCCGAACAGCAGGGCGGCGCGCCTGTCGCCGAGGCGCTGCGCAACGGGCATCCGGCATTCAAGGACCGTGCCATTCCGGGCCCCGCCAACCATGCCCAGATCCCCGAACTGGCGCAGCGCGGGGTTGCGCGGGTTGCGCAGTTCTTTGACCTGCTCGAGGAGCGGTTGAGCACGAGTCCGTTCGTGGCCTGTGATCATTTCACGCTGGCCGATATCTCGACATTCGTGTTCGTGGACTTTGCCCGGGTGATCAAGATGCGCGTGCCCGAGGGCAACAGCGCAACCCAGGCCTGGTACGAAGCAATCAAGGCCCGCCCCAGCGCTCAGATCTGAGAACTTCCGTTTGGCAGGAGCCGGAAAACATATGTTTTCCGGGCCGTTTTCCGTCGCGGAAAACAGTGCCCGCCGAACGGTTCCGGGAACATTCCGGCCTCTGAGAATTTCGCTTAATCAGTACTGTACAGAAATGTCTAGACAGGTTTCCACGGTCGCACTAGCCTGTGTTCAGGAGCAAGGGAGGGTGGCATGAATTCCCATTACCGTGTTGTCGTCATCGGGGGCGGTGTTGTCGGCGCCTCGGTTCTCTATCACCTGGCGAAGCTTGGCTGGACCGATGTCTGCCTGATCGAGCGTAGCGTCCTGACTGCGGGATCAAGCTGGCATGCCGCGGGCGGCATCCATGCCTTGAATGCCGATCCCAACATGGCCGCGCTTCAGGCCTATACGATCGACCTGCTCAGCCAGATCGAGGCCGAAAGCGGCCAGAATATCGGCCTGCACATGACCGGTGGCCTGACCATGGCGGGTACACCCGACCGCTGGGAATGGCTGCAATCGGCCTATCGCGTGTTCCAGTCGATCGGGATCGAGGATTGCCGCCTTGTCACCCCCGAGGAAGCCTGTGCTCTGAACCCGATCATGTCGCCCGACGGATTGCTGGGCGGCATGTGGGCCGATCGCGAAGGTTATGTCGACACCACCGGCACGGTTCATGCCTATGCGGTCGCCGCCCGCAAGCGGGGGGCGCAGTATTTCGAACATACCAGGGTCGAGGCGCTCAACCAGACCGCCGAGGGCTGGGAGGTGGTCACCGACAAGGGCACCATCCGCTGCGAACATGTGGTCAATGCCGCCGGTCTTTGGGCCAAACAGGTGGGCCGCATGGCCGGGGTCGAGCTGCCGGTCAGCCCGCTCAAGCATCATTATCTGATTTCAGACACCATTCCGGCGCTGGAAAAGCTGGATTTCGAGGTGCCGATGACCGTCGACCTCGAAGGGTTCACCTATCTGCGGCAGGATCAAAAGGGCGTGCTGCTGGGGATTTATGAGATCGACCACGAACACTGGGCGATGGATGGGGCGCCCTGGGATTACGGGATGGAGCTGTTTCAGGAACAGACCGACCGGATCGAGCACGAACTGGTTTGCGGGTTCGAACGCTATCCCGCCTTGCAGGAGGTCGGCGTCAAGACCTGGGTCAACGGGGCCTTCACGTTCTCGCCCGATGGCAACCCGCTGGTGGGGCCGGTGCCGGGCAAGCGCGGATACTGGACCGCTTGTGCGGTTATGGCGGGCTTTCTCCAGGGCGGCGGCGTCGGCAAGACACTGGCCGAATGGATGATCCATGGCGAGCCCGAGGCCGATGCCTGGTGCATGGACGTGGCGCGCTATGGCGACTTTGCCCAGAACAAGCGCTACATCCGCGAAACGACAGGTCAGTTCTATTCGCGCCGTTTCGTGATGACCTATCCGAACGAGCAGCTGCCCGCCGGACGTCCGTTGAAAATGGCACCCGCCCATGATGCGATGACACAAGCGGGCTGCAAATGGGGTGTCAGCTGGGACCTCGAGGTGCCGCTTTACTTTGCGCCCCGGGGGTTCGAGGAAACCCCGACACTCAAACGCTCGAACGCGCATGACATCGTGGCCGAAGAATGCCGTGCGATCCGCGAAGGTGTCGGCCTGCTCGATATCACCGGTTTCTCTCGTTACGAGGTCTCGGGCCCGAATGCGCAGGTCTGGCTTGATCGGCTGATGGCCTCGAAACTGCCTGCGCCGGGGCGGGCCCGGCTGGCGCCGATGCTGGGTGAGACCGGGCGGCTCAAGGGCGATCTGACAGTGCTGAACTGGGGCGACGGTACCTGGTGGATCATGGGCAGCTATTATCTGCGGCAATGGCATATGCGCTGGTTCGACGATCACATGATCGACGGGGTCACGATTCGCGATCTGGGTGAAGAGGTTTGCGGCTTTGGCCTGGCCGGGCCGAAATCGCAGGCCGTGATCGAGAAACTGGCCGAACAGGATATCTCGGGCCTGGGCTTAATGGGGTGCGGCAACTTCGATATCGGATTGGTGCGCGCCCATGTTGCGCGTATGTCGGTGACCGGCGAAAAGGGGTATGAGATCAACTGCCGGATGGGCGATCACGTGACCCTTCGCCGGATGTTGCTCGAGGCGGGTGCCAGTGAAGGTATCCGCGAGGTCGGTTTCAATGCGCTCCTGTCGACCCGTCTGGAAAAGAGCTTTGGCATCTGGTCGCGCGAATTCACCCAAGGGTATACCCCTGGCATGACCGGGATGGATCGCTGGATCGACTGGTCCAAGGACTTCGTCGGAAAGGAGGCGGCGCTGGCCGAACGCGATGGCAAC
>NZ_JBXWRD010000065.1:0-21998 GCF_059612725.1 Ruegeria sp. YKSF070
TCGAGGCGCAGGCCACGCCGCGCCTGGCGCAAAAGGTGATCGACTGTATCCGCGAGGTCACCGACAAGCCGATTTCCCATGTGGTGCTGACCCATTACCACGCCGTACGCGTGCTGGGCGCCAGCGCATTCGGCGCCGGTCAGGTGATCATGTCCGACACTGCCCGCTCGATGGTGGTGGAACGCGGGCAAGAGGATTGGGACAGCGAGTTCCAGCGCTTTCCGCGCCTGTTCGAAGGGCATGAGAGCATTCCGGGCCTGACCTGGCCCACCACCACATTCTCCGACAGCATGACCGTCTACCTCGGCAACCGCCGGGTCGATATCATGCATCTGGGCCGCGCCCATACAGCGGGTGACGCGGTCATCCATGTACCGGATCAGAACGTGATGTTCACCGGCGACATCGTCGAATATCACTCGGCCTGCTATTGCGGCGACGGGCATTTCAACGACTGGGGCGACACACTGGACAATATCGCCTGGTTCGATGTGGACGCCATCGCGCCGGGGCGTGGAGATGCGCTGGTGGGCAAGGAGATGGTGAATGCCGCCATCGAGAACACCCGTGATTTTGTACAAAGCACCTATCGCCCTGCGGCTCGTGTGGCCGCACGCGGCGGCTCGCTGAAAGAGGCCTGGGACGCGGTGCGCGCCGAATGCGACCCCAAGTTTGCCGATTACGCGATCTACGAGCATTGCCTGCCGTTCAACGTGGCGCGCGCCTATGACGAGGCGCGCGGCATCGACACGCCGCGTATCTGGACGGCGCAGCGTGACCTGGAAATGTGGGAGGCCCTGCAAGGCTGACCCAAAGGGGGCCCGCCCGTGCGGATGAGCCCCCGGCCCGAACGACATTGATCCAGATCGTGTCGCGCCGGGTGAACCGATGAGACGATGTGACAAGACCTCTGGCGGGTGCCCGGCAGAGGACGGGAGACTTGCGCCCTCGGCCGACCGGGTGCGCCCAGACCTGGGAGGAGAGACCCATGAACAAAATCTTCGAAGTCCCACTCTACGCCTATGAGCGCAGTCCCGATCAGGACGCCTCCAGCCCGGCGCGCCACAAGGTGATCGTGATCGGCGCCGGTCCCATCGGGCTGGCCGCCGCCATCGACCTTGCCCAACAGGGGATCGAGGTGCTGGTGCTGGACGACAATGACAAGGTCAGCTTTGGCAGCCGCGCGGTCTGCTATGCCAAGCGCCCGCTGGAAATCCTGGACCGGCTCGGCTGTGGCCAGCCGATGGTCGACAAGGGGGTTGAATGGAACCTGGGCAAGGTCTTTTTCGACGACCGGCAGGTCTATGACTTCAACCTGCTGCCCGAGGATGGCCACCAGCGCCCCGCCTTTATCAACCTCCAGCAATACTATTTCGAGGAATACCTGGTGAACCGGGTCCGCGAATTGCAGGAGGCCGGGGCCCCGATCGAAATCCGCGGCCGCAACAAGGTCGAGGCGATCGGCACCCATCCCGACCATGTCAAGCTGGAGGTCGAGACGCCCGAAGGCTCGTACACCGTCGAAGCCGACTGGCTGATCGCCTGCGATGGCGCCGGATCACCGGTGCGCTCGATGCTGGGGCTCGATTTCGTGGGCCGCGTGTTCGAGGACAACTTCCTGATCGCCGACGTGATCATGGATGCGGGCTTTCCGACCGAGCGCTGGTTCTGGTTCGACCCGCCCTTCAACCGGGGTCAGTCCGCCCTGCTGCACAAGCAGCCCGATAATGTCTGGCGCATCGACCTGCAACTGGGCTGGGACATCGACAAGGAGCGTGAAAAGCGCCCCGAAAACGTGATCCCGCGCCTCAAGGCGATGCTGGGCGAGGATGTGGAGTTCGAACTGGAATGGGTCTCGATCTACACGTTCCAGTGCCGCCGGATGGAGAAGTTCCGCCATGGCCGGGTGCTGTTCGCGGGCGACGCGGCACATCAGGTTTCGCCGTTCGGCGCACGCGGGGCGAACTCCGGCCTGCAGGATACCGACAACCTGATCTGGAAACTGAAACTGGTGATGGAGGGCAAGGCACCCGAAAGCCTGCTGGACAGCTATGATATCGAGCGGGTCCACGGCGCGGATGAGAACATCCTCAATTCGTCGCGCTCGACCGATTTCATCACGCCCAAATCCGAGATGTCGCGCATCCTGCGCGATGCGGTGCTGGACCTGAGCGAGCAGTATGAATTCGCCCGCCCCCTGGTGAACTCGGGCCGCCTGTCGGTGCCCTGCACCTATGACGGCTCGCCGCTCAACTCGGCCGATGCGCTGCTGGACGGCCCGGCGCGCACGCGCCCCGGCAGCCCCTGCTCCGACGCGCCGCTGGGCGACGGGTTCCTGCTGCAAAAGCTGGGCGACAGGTTCATCCTGCTGACCATCGACGCCGATGCCCCCGACCAGATCGAGGAAGACGGGATCGAGGTCACGCGTTTGGCGCTCTCGGTCAAGGACGACCCGACGATGGAGCTGAAGCGCCGCTATCTGGGCGACAATGACAGCGCCGTCTACCTGATCCGCCCCGACCAGCATGTCGCCGCCCGCCGCGCGACATTCGACGAAACCCAGTTCCGGCACGCGATCCGCCGGGCCACCGGCAAGGAGTGAGCCTCATGTCCGATCTGACACTGACCCCGAACATCGCTGGCGCAGACGATTTCTATGCCGAACTGCTGGCCGCCCATGAGGGCCTCGGCAAGGCGGAAAGCGATGCGTTCAACGCGCGCCTCGTGCTGGTTCTGGCCAACCATATCGGCGACCGCGCCGTCCTGTCCAAGGCGCTGAAAGCCGCCGCATTCAAGGAGTAACCCCATGAAGATCGAGAAAATCCACCACGTCGCCTATCGCTGCAAGGACGCCAAGGAAACCGTCGAGTGGTATGGTAAGATGCTGAACATGGACTTCATCCTGGCGATTGCCGAGGATCACGTCCCCTCGACCCATGAACCGGACCCGTATATGCATCTGTTCCTGGATGCAGGTGACGGCAACGTGCTGGCCTTCTTCGAACTGCCGACCAAGCCCGAGATGGGCCGCGACCCGAACACGCCGATCTGGGTCCAGCACATCGCGTTCAAGGTCAAGGACCGCGCGACGCTGATCGAGTTCAAGGAGCATCTGGAGGCCAATGGCGTCGAGGTTCTGGGCGTCACCGATCACTCGATCTTCCATTCGATCTATTTCTTCGACCCCAACGGCCACCGTGTCGAGCTGGCCTGCCCGGACCCGGAGGAAGAGGCGCTGCTCAAGCGGATGGACGAGGTCAAGTGGGACATGCTCGAAGAGTGGTCGCGCACCAAGAAGGCGCCTCAGCACGCCGCCTGGTTGCACGCCAAGGAGCTGAACAAGACCGTCTGAGATCAGAGTAACAACAGGATGGGGTCCGGTGCAGATCACCGGACCCCTTTCGCAAGGAAAGCCCGCGAAGGATCGCAAGCCGCTCCAGAGCGAAAGCTGTTAACACCGCGCGGGCAACAGCCTAATATCCGCCTGCCCCTGACAGGAGAGACGCCAGAATGACCGAAACGATCCTTTACGACTACTGGCGCTCGTCGGCCAGCTACCGGCTGCGCATCGCGCTCAACCTTGCGGGCATTGCCTATACGGCGGTGCCGGTCGATCTGGTCAAGGGGGAACACCGCTCCGAAGAACACCTCGCCCGCAATCCGCAGGGGCTGGTGCCGGTTCTCGAGATCGACGGGCTGCGGCTGACGCAGTCGCTGGCGATGCTCGACTATCTCGACCAGACCCGCGGGCTGGGACTGGTGCCCGCCGATCCGGCGGGCCGGGCGCAGGTACAGGCGCTGGCGCAGGCGATCGCTGTCGATATCCACCCGGTCTGCAACCTGAAGGTCGCGCGTCACGCCACCGACCTCAGTGGCGGCGCCGAGGACATGCCGGGCGCCTGGATGCGCCATTTCATCCGCCCCGGGCTGCAAGCCTTCGAGACGATGCTGGCCGGATTCGAACAATCGCCCTATTGCTGCGGCGATGCGCCCGGGCTGGCCGATATCTGCCTGATGCCCCAAATCTACAATGCGCGCCGCTGGGAAGTGGATATCAGCGACCTGCCACGCCTCTTGTCGGTCGAGGCGGCCTGTGCAAAACACCCGGCCTTTGCCGCCGCACATCCAGATCGTCACGCCCCCGCGTGATCTGGGCGCCGCCGGAAAACACACGTTTTCCGGCCCGTTTTCCGTGTCGGAAAACGGCCCCCGCCCGAAAGCCACTGGACAGCCCCGATCCGGGCGCCGTTAATGTGGCAAGGATGAGCGGGAGGCAGGCATGGCATCACACGGATATGACAGCGGACGGCTGAACCTGCCCTTCGTGGGCATATGCACCTTTGGCAAATACCCCTATGTCGAGGATTGGGACAGTATCGACGCCGATGTGGCGGTCCTCGGCGCTCCATTCGATTTTGGCGCTCAATGGCGATCAGGCGCACGTATGGGACCGCGGGCCATCCGCGAGGCCTCGACCCTGTTTTCCTTCGGCCATGCGGGCGCCTATGATTTCGAGGACGACATCACCTATCTCGATCCCGCCAAGGTGCGGATCGTCGATATCGGCGATGCCGATATCGTGCATACCGACACGCTGAAGAGCCATGCCAATATCGAATATGGGGTGCGCAAGATCCTGCAGGCCGGCGCCCTACCGGTCGTGCTGGGGGGCGATCACTCGGTCAATATCCCCTGCATCAATGCCTTTGACGATCAGGACCCGATCCATGTGGTGCAGATCGACGCGCATCTGGATTTTGTCGACGAGCGGCATGGCGTGCGCTATGGCCACGGCAACCCGATGCGGCGCGCGGCGGAGAAGGCGCATGTCACCGGGTTGACCCAGATCGGTATCCGCAATGTCTCTTCCACCGCCAAGGACGGCTATGACGCCGCCCGCGCCATGGGATCGGATATCCAGTCGGTGCGACATGTGCGGCGGATGGGAACGGCGGCAATGCTCGACCGTATCCCCGAAGGCGTCCGCTATTACCTGACCATCGACATCGACGCCTTCGACCCGTCGATCGCACCGGGCACCGGCACGCCCAGCCATGGCGGGTTTCTCTACTACGAGGTGCTGGAACTGATCGACGGGCTGGCACAACGCGGCGAAATCGCCGGGATCGATCTGGTCGAGGTGGCGCCGGATTACGACCAGAGCGGCGCCACCTCGATCCTGGCGGCGCAACTGCTGATGAACACACTAGGCCGGGTGTTGCACCACCGCCGACGTTAGACCACCACCCGAAGGCAAGCGCGGCACCGTTTTCCGACGCGGAAAACGGGCCGGAAAATTTGCAATTTTCCGGGGCCCGCCCCGATCAGAGCGCGCGTGCCCGATCACGCAGCAGGAATTTCTGTATCTTGCCGGTCGAGGTCTTGGGCAATTCGCCAAACACCACCATCTTGGGCGCCTTGAAATGTGCCATGTTCGCCCGGCAATGCGCGATCAGGTCGGCCGCCTCCACCGATTGCCCCGGCTTCAGCTCGACAAAGGCGCAAGGCGTCTCGCCCCATTTCTCGTCCGGGCGCGCCACCACCGCCGCCTCCATCACCGCCGGGTGCTTATAGAGCACATCCTCTACCTCGACCGACGAGATATTCTCGCCACCCGAGATGATGATATCCTTGGACCGGTCCTTGAGCGCGATATAGCCATCGGGATGCATCACCCCCAGGTCGCCCGACGCGAACCAGCCACCGCGGAACGACTTGTCGGTGGCATCGGGGTTCTTGAGATACCCTTTCATCACCACGTTGCCCTGCATGAAGATCTCGCCCATGGTTTCGCCATCGGCGGGCACCGGTTCCAGCGTGTCGGGATCCGCGACCATCAGGCCCGACAGCGCGGCGTTCTTGACTCCTTGGCGCACCTTCAGCGCCGCCCGATCGCTGGCTGGCTGCGTATCCCATTCCTCTTTCCAGGCGCACACCACCGAGGGGCCATAGGTTTCGGTCAGGCCATAGACATGGGTCACCTCGACTCCCATCGCCTCCATCTTTTCGATCACGGCGGCGGGTGGCGGCGCGCCTGCGGTCATCACCTTGATTTGGTGGTCGAAATCCTTGAGATGCGCGGGCGCATTGGCGAGCATGTTCAGCACGATGGGCGCGCCGCAGAAATGGGTCACCTTTTCCTCACGGAACGCGCGATAGATCGGCTCGTCCCGCACGGCGCGCAGGCAGACCGATACCCCGGCATTGGCCGCCATGGTCCAGGGGAAACACCAGCCGTTGCAATGAAACATCGGCAGGGTCCACAGATAGACCGAGTGTTTCGGCATCCCCCAGTCAAGGATATTGGTGTTCGCGTTCAACGCCGCGCCCCGGTGATGATAGACGACGCCCTTGGGGTTGCCGGTGGTGCCCGAGGTGTAGTTCAGCGTGATCGCGTCCCATTCATCATCCGGCAGCGACCAGGCGAATTCGGGGTCACCCCCGGCCAGCAGTTCCTCATAGGTCAGCGCGCCAAGCCGCTCTCCGCCTTCGAAACTGGCATCTTCGATGTCGATGACCAGCAGATCAGGACGATCGATCTGTGCCAAGGCCTCACGCACAACACCCGAGAATTCGGGATCGACGATCAGCGCCTTGGCCTCGGCATGGTTCAGGATGAAGGCAATGATCGGCGCGTCAAGGCGGGTATTGATCGCATTCAGCACCGCGCCCACCATCGGCACGCCGAAATGCGCCTCGTACATCTCGGGGATATTGGCGGCGATGATCGAAACGGTATCGCCCTTGCCGATCCCGCGCGCGGCCAGAGCCCCGGCCAGACGGCGACAGCGCGCATAGGTTTCGGCCCAAGTGTAGCGGCGCGTACCGTAGACCACCGAGGGGTAATCCGGATAGATCGCCGCCGTACGCTCGATCATGCTCAGCGGTGACAGCGGGGTGAAATTGGCGCGTGTCCGGTCCAGATGCTGGTCATAGATGCTGCTGCCGGTCATGTCCTGTCCTCCCTGAGTGATGCCCTGCGCGCAGATGTGGCACAAACATGCGGGGCAAGGAAAGATCGTAATAACACGTGCCTGCCGCAACAATAGAACCGGGGCCCCGCAGGGCCCCGATTCTTTCTTGCCGAAGGTGGATCAGCCCTTGCTCTTCCAGGGCACCAGCACCCGTTCGGCCCAGCGCATCAGGATATCGATACCAAAGCCGATCACGCCGATCAGGATGATCCCCATGATCACGATATCGGTCAGCTGGAACTTGGACGCGACCATGATCATCATCCCGGCGCCCTTTTCCGCCGCCACCAGTTCGGCGGCAACCACGGTGCCCCAGCAGACCCCCATCGCCACCCGCGCACCGGTGAAAATCTCTGGCAGCGAGTTCGGAACGATCACGTATCGCATGATCTGCGCCTTGCTGGCGCCCAGCGAGTAGGCCGCGTGCACCTTAGAGATCCTGACCCCCGAGACGCCCGAGCGGGCGGCGATGGCCATGATCCACAAGGCCGCCAGAAACAGCAGGATGATCTTGCCCGTCTCGCCGATCCCCGCCCAGATGATGACCAGCGGGATCAGGGCCAGCGGCGGCACCGGGCGCATGAATTCGACGATCGGGTCGAACCAGCCGCGGAACCAGTCGCTCAACCCCATGGCATAGCCCAGCGGAATACCCACCAGCGCGCCGAAGAAGAAGCCGGCAATCACGCGGAACAGGGAAAAGCCCAGATGCTCCCACAAGGTGCTGTCGCGATAGCCGGATTTGGCGATCTCGCCCAAACGGCTCACCACGGCTTCTGGCGGTGGCAACCAGATCGGCTCCATCTGCAGGCCCGAGGGTGGCCGGAAGCTGATCGCCCCCTTGTCGGTCAGCGAAAACTGACCGGAGCCAGTCTTGATCGACTGCCCCTCGGATATGGCGGTGCCGTCGATAGCTACGATCTTGGCGCCTTCCTTGCGCTTGGCCTCGTCATTCTTGTCAAAGATGATGGTGGTCGAGCGCGATGCGGTCATCGACACCGCATCATCCTTGGCAAAGCCGGGCCCTGGGTCCACGTCGAAATTCTCGGTCTTTTCACCAAAGGGGTAGACCTTGACATGGACTGTGGCGTCGTCGCGGGCCCCATTGGCATCCTCGAGCGTGTAGACAAACGAGGTATCGCCGACAAAAGGTGCCGGTGCGTGCAAGAACGACGGCACGTATTTCGATCCGGTGAACGATCCCCAGATCAGGAAGATGGTGAGAACCGACACCACCGAAGCGATCCGGTTCGAGGTGACCGCGCTCTCGTCACCGAATGTGACGGTCTTGAGTGAGGTGAAATCATTGGTGGTCTTGCGCACGAAAAAGCGCACGGCCAGGAACGACCCGACAAAGATCGCGACATAGACCGCAAGGATAATCAGGCCGATCATTGTGCTGCCTCCGTGCGTCCCATGATTTCTTCCTCCATATCCCAAATCATCGAGAGGATTTCCTCGCGAGTCCGGGAATAGCCTTCGGATTTCTTGACCTCGCGCAGGTCTGCGTTCACCCCCATATCGGCATAGGGCAGACGGTATTCCTTGTGGATACGTCCAGGGCGCGGGGCCATGACCAGCAGCCGTTCACCCAGCAGCAGGGCCTCTTCGACCGAGTGGGTGATCAGGATGATGGTCTTGCCAGTCTCTTTCCAGAGCTTCAGAACCAGGCCTTGCATCTTTTCGCGGGTCAGCGCGTCCAGTGCGCCCAGTGGCTCGTCCATAAGGATCACGTCGGGATCGTTGGCCAGACAGCGTGCCAGCGCGACCCGCTGCTGCATGCCGCCGCTCAGCTCATAAATCGCCTTGTCCTTGAAATCGCCAAGGCCGGTCACATCGAGAAGATGGTCGACATGGCTGCCATACTCCGCCGCGCGCTGCCCCTTCATGCGCGGGCCGAAACTGACATTGTCACGCACGTTCATCCATTCGAACAAAGCGCCTTGCTGGAACACCATGCCACGTTCCGCGTCGGGGCCGTGGACCTTGTGCCCGTTCATGGCGATGTGGCCCTCGGTCGGCGCCAGAAACCCGGCGACGATGTTCAACAGTGTTGTCTTGCCACAGCCCGAGGGGCCGAGCACGCTCATCAATTCGCCTTCCTTGATATGCAGCGTCACGTTTTTCAGCGCCTGCACCGAACTGCCGTTCGGCAGGTCAAAGCGCATGGATATGTTTTCGATAGACAGTCCCGACATGGCCCGCCTTTCCTGTTGGAGATATTTACAGGGGTAATTGTCGCCGTTTCCGGACGAAATGCAAAATGCAGGCGGCGGGACAGCCCGCCGCCCGTCATCCGGTCGGCTTACATGCCGCCTGCCGCGGCCAGCGGCCCGGTGTTCACGGCGTTCTCGTAGGTGTCCAGCGCGCTGTCGATGCTGCCTGCTTCGACGAACACATCCGCCACACCCTTCATGAAGGTCTGCGCATTGCCGCCCAGCCAGGCACCGCTCATCTGTTCCTCGATGGTCGGGAACTTGAAGGTGGCGATGGTCGCGGCGGTCGCCTCTTCATCCATACCCGCATCCTTGGCGATCAGCGGCAGCATCTCGGCATGGTTGGCCTCGTCCGCCCACATGGCGTTTGCATCCGCCGTCACCTTGAGGAACTTGGCGACCAGTTCGCTGTTTTCAGCGACCCAGCCCGCCGGACCCGATGTCACGTCGAACACCAAGATACCCAGTTCGGTCTTTTCGTCACCGGTCAGCAGCACATTGCCATGCTCAAGCGCACGGCGCAGCGAGCCGCCCCAACCGCAGAACATGTCGACCGCGCCCTGGGCAATCGCCGCGGCGCCATCGGGCGGGTCCATGTCGACAACGTCCATGCTGGCGACATCGACGCCGAAATGGTTCATCTGCTTGAGGAAGCCATAGTGCGCGGCGGTGCCCAGCGGCACGGCCACCTTCTTGCCCGCCAGTTCGCCCGCATTGTCCTTGTCGATCTCCAGCTCCGAGCGCACGACGCAGTTGTCGTTGTCGGCATAGGACACAGCGACGTCGAGGATTTGCAGGTCCTGCCCGGCCGAGGTGGCGACCACGAAGGGCGGAACGCCCTGACTGACCGACAGGTGCACATCGCCCGACGCCATCGCCGCCGACATCTTCACGCCGCTTTCGAAGCTGACCCAGTTGACCTTGACGCCCAGCGCCTCGTCATAGGTTCCCTTCTGCTTGGCGTATTCGAACGGCATCGGCCATTCGAGGAAGTAGGCCACGGTGATCTCGCCCTCGGCAGCCAACGCCGCAGGCATGGCGCCAACCGCCAGCGCCAGACCGGCTACAGCACCCAAAAGCTTCGTTTTTGCAGTCATCATCCAATTCTCCCTGTGTTCCGCCGGAATGGCGGAGGAATTTCGCGAACGGTTCAGCCGTTTCTGCTGTTTCGCGGGCCCTCGTCCGAGCGCCCCTCCCTACTCCGAAAGGAAATCCCCCTTTCGATCAACGAATTTTTCTGCCATTGGGCCAAGTCTTGGACAGACCAACGTGCGGATTTCAAAACCTCAAATCTGGAAATACTTATATTTTTCAGCCCGCTATCCGGGGAAGCAGCGCGACAAACTGCCGTAAGGGCAGCCATATTGGATATATGTGAGGTATATTTCTGGCCCTATCGAATGCCCAGGATTTGACGTCTCTGGACTCTATCACGCGTCTCGGTTTTTCTGGGACATCGGAGTCGATCAAACAGTCATCAGGAGAGGGCCCCTCATGGACGGCACGTTCAACGAAAACGATCTGAGTCGGGTGGTCGAAGCCGACCGCGCCCATATCTGGCACCATCTGATTCAACACAAACCCTTTGAGACCAACGACCCCCGCATCATCGTCGAAGGCAAGGGCATGCGGGTCTGGGATCAGAAGGGCAAGGAGCATCTCGACGCCGTCTCGGGCGGGGTCTGGACCGTCAACGTGGGCTATGGACGTGAGTCCATCTGCAAGGCGGTTTATGACCAGTTGATGAAACTGTGCTATTTCGCCAATTCCGCCGGGTCGATCCCCGGTGCTCTTTATGCCGAGAAGCTGATTTCCAAGATGCCGGGGATGAGCCGGGTCTATTACACCAACTCGGGATCCGAGGCGAACGAGAAGGCGTTCAAGATGGTGCGCCAGATCGCGCACAAGAAATACGGCGGCAAGAAGACCAAGATCCTCTATCGCGACCGCGACTATCACGGCTCGACGCTGGCGGCGATGTCGGCAGGTGGCCAGGACGAGCGCAACGCACAATACGGCCCCTTTGCACCGGATTTCGTCAAGGTTCCCCATTGCATGGAATACCGCAAGGAAGAGCTGGGGCTGGGTCATCTGTCGGGCGCCGAGTTCGGCCGCGCCGCCGCCGACCTGATCGAAGAGGTGATCCTGCGCGAGGGCCCCGAGACCGTCGGTGCGCTGTGCCTTGAGCCCGTGACCGCCGGTGGCGGCGTCATCACCCCGCCCGAAGGATACTGGGAGCGGGTTCAGGAAATCTGCAAGCAATACGACGTGCTCTTGCATATCGACGAGGTCGTCTGTGGCATCGGCCGCACCGGCACCTGGTTTGGCTATCAGCAATACGGCATCAAGCCCGACTTCGTGACAATGGCCAAGGGCGTTGCCTCGGGCTATGCGGCCATCGCCTGCATGGTGACCACCGAGGAAGTGTTCGAGATGTTCAAGGACAACAGCGACGATCCGCTGAACTACTTCCGCGATATCTCGACCTTTGGCGGCTGCACCGCCGGCCCCGCCGCGGCGCTGGAAAACATGCGCATCATCGAGGACGAGGACCTGCTGGGCAACTGCACCGCCATGGGCGAGCGGATGCTGGGCAACCTGCACGCGCTGATGGAAAAGCACGCCGTGATCGGCGATGTGCGCGGCAAGGGCCTGTTCCTGGGCGCCGAACTGGTAGCCAATCGCGAGACCAAGGAACCCGTGACCGAGAAACAGGCACAGGCCGTGGTTGCCGACTGCATGGCGCAGGGCGTCATCATCGGGGTGACCAACCGCTCGATCCCGGGTCGCAACAACACGCTGTGCTTCTCGCCGGCGCTGATCGCCACCGCCGAGGATATCGACGCCATCACCGATGCGGTCGATCAGGCGCTGACCCGCGTCTTCGGCTAGGACCGGGGGCCGCGACCGGCACCTCTCCTTTTGGGTCGTCTGCCCGTGAAACCGGCGCGTTCCGCGCGCCGGTTTCGCCATTTTCGGCCCCGGCGCCGGACCGAGACTATTTGAACCCGGCCCCGCCTGTGGTTATTTTTGATCCATGCCGTCCCTGAACGCCTCCTTTCCCCTGCGCCCCGGTCGGGTGCACGAAGCCTGCGGCCCTCTGGCCGTGGCCATGGCCGCCGTCACCGCCGCGCAGGTGAGCGGCCTTCTGTGGCTGCGCGAAAGCTGGCGGCCCGAGCTGATCAACCCGCTGGGATTGGCCGATTATTTCGACCCCGCGCGGTTGCTGCTGGCCCAGACCAGGGACCAGACCGACACCCTGGCCGTGGCCGAGGAAAGCCTGCGCGACGGCGCCCTGCCCCTGGTGGTGATCGAGCTGACGGCGCCGCTGAGCCTGACCGCCGGGCGGCGCCTGCAACTGGCGGCCAAGGATGGCAAGACAACCGGATTGTGCCTGATCCCCGAGGGCATGGGCAGCAATGCGGCCGAAACCCGGTGGCATTGCGCCCCGGTTTTCGACCCATCGGACTCGACTCTGATGCGGTGGGAAATTATTAAGAACAAATCAGGAACATTGGGGGCCTGGCATGTTCGATGGAATAGGGCGTCGCGTCGTCTCGATCTGGTTTCCCCGGTTGGCCAGCGACCGGGCCCTGCGGGCGCGCCCGGTTGACGGCCCCTTTGCCCTGACATTGAAACAGGCCAATGCGGACCGGCTCTATTGTCTCGATACCGGGGCGGAGCGGGCCGGGCTGCATCGCGGCATGGCCTATGCGGATGCCCGCGCCTTTTGCCCCGACCTGCAAACCCGGCCCGCGGATCCGGCGGGCGATGCGCGCTTCCTGCGGATGCTGCGCCGCTGGGCCACGCGCTATTGCCCCTGGGTCGGGCTTGAGGGGCGCGACGGTCTGGTGCTGGACATCACCGGGGCGGCGCATTTGTTCGGCGGCGAGGCAATGCTGCTTTCCGACATGCGCCAACGCCTCACGCGCGCGGGGCTGGCTGCCCGAATCGGGCTGGCCGACACGCGCGGCGCGGCCTGGGCGCTGGCCCATCACGGCGAGGGCTGCGCCGACCCCGGCCAGCCGCTGGCGGCGCTGGAACATCTGCCCGTCGCCGCCCTGCGCCTGGGCGAGGACACCGTCACCGGCCTGACCCGCCTGGGCCTGCGCAAGATCGGCGAGCTCGAGCGCACCGCCCGCGCGCCGCTGACCCGCCGTTTCGGTCCCGAACCGCTGCTGCGGCTGGATCAGGCGATGGGGCGCCAGCCCGAACAGATCTCGCCCCTGGCCGAACCGCCCCATTACGGGGTTCGCCTGACTCTGCCCGACCCGATCGGCCTGTTCGATGACGTGATGGCGGGCACCGGGCGCCTGCTGGACCAACTCTGCGACCGGCTCAAGACGCAAGAGGCGGGCGCGCGCAGCCTGTGCCTGACCCTGCGCCGGGTCGATCAGGAGGCGCAGACGGTCGAGTTGCGCCTGGCCCGCCCGCTGCGCGATGCCGCCCGTATCCTGCCGCTGTTCGAACGCGGCGTACGCGAGGTCGACGCCGGCTATGGCATCGACCAGATGCGGCTGGAGGCAACCCGGGTCGAGCCGCAGCCGGTGCGCCAGCTCAGCCATGTCTCCTCGGGTCGGGCCGACCGTCTGGACGACCTGATCAGCCGGATCGGCACCCGGATCGGGCTGGAGAATATCCAGCGGTTTCTGCCGGTCGACAGCCATATCCCCGAACGCGGCTTTACCATCGCCGCCGCGGCCTGGTCGGAACCGGAGGGGAGCTGGGCATCGCCCCGCCCACGCCCGATCCTGCTGTTCCCGCCCGAACCCCTCGCCGCCACCGGCCCGCGCCCGCCCGAAAGGTTCCGCTGGCGGCGCATGTCGCTGAGCACGGCGCGCGCCACCGGACCGGAGCGGATCGCCCCCGAATGGTGGCTGCCCGACGAGAACTGGCGCGGCGGGGTCCGCGATTACTGGCATGTCGAGACCCGGCAGGGGCGGCGGCTGTGGCTGTTCCACACGCCGCAGAACCCGGGCTGGTTCGTACAGGGGGAATTCGCATGACCTATGCCGAGCTTTGCGTCACCACCAATTTCACCTTTCTCACCGGCGCCTCGCATCCCGAGGAGATGGTGACCCGCGCCGCCGAGCTGGGCCTGCATGCCATCGCCATCACCGACCGCAACTCTCTGGCCGGGGTGGTGCGGGCCTATGCCGCGCTAAAGGAGTTGCGGCGCGAGGCGGACGAGGCCATCCGCATCCGCTCGCAGCACCGGATCGATTCCTGCTCGCGCCAGGAGGTCGGGCATCCGCAGCCGATCGCCCGCCCCGAGGGGCCGCACCTGCCCCGGCTGATCACCGGCTGCCGCCTGGTGCTGCGCGACAGCCCGCTGCACTGGATCGCCCTGCCCCGCGACCGCGCCGCATATCAGCGGCTGACCCGGCTGCTGACGCTGGGCAAACGGCGGGCGGAAAAGGGCGATTGCCATCTCGATCTGGCCGACCTGCTGACGGGCTGCACCGGCATGATCCTGATCGCACTGCCGCAGGGGCGGCTCGACGGCGCTCTACCGCATCTTCAGCAGGTACAGCGCCGCTTTCCCGGCCATGTGTTTCTGGGCGCGGCACCACGCTATGACGGGTCGGATCAGGCCTGGCTGGACGCCTGCGCCCGGCTGGCCCTGCGCAGCTCGGCCCCGATGGTGGCGGTGGGCGATGTGCTGATGCATCGCGCCAGTCGCCGCCAGCTGGCCGATGTGCTGACCTGCATGCGCGAGCATATCACCATCGACCGGATCGGCACCCGCGCCCTGCCCAATGCCGAACGCCGCCTCAAGGGCCATGCCGACATGGCCCGGCTGTTCCGCGACCACCCCGCCGCCCTGCGCCGCACGCTGGACATCGCCGCCCGGTGCAGTTTCTGCCTGAGCGAGCTGAGCTATGAATATCCCGACGAGGTCGCCGAGGGCGAAACCCCGCAGGCCCGGCTGGAGCGGCTGACCGCCGAGGGGATCGTGCGCCGCTATCCCGGCGGCGCGCCACAGCGCGTGCATGAGCTGGTGGCCAAGGAGCTCAAGCTGGTCGCCGAACTGGGCTTTCCCGCCTATTTCCTGACGGTGCACGACATTGTCCAGTTCGCCCGCTCGCAGGGAATCCTGTGCCAGGGGCGCGGCTCGGCAGCCAACTCGATCCTGTGCTATCTGCTGGGCATCACCGATGTCTCACCCGACCAGATCGCCATGGTCTTCGAGCGCTTCATCTCGAAATACCGGGGCGAGCCGCCGGATATCGACGTCGATTTCGAACATGAACGGCGCGAAGAGGTGATCCAGTGGATTTACCAGCGATACGGCCGCCATCGCGCCGGCCTGTGCGCCACGGTGATCCATTTCCGCTCGCGCGCGGCCATTCGCGAGGTGGGCAAGGTGATGGGGCTCAGCCAGGACGTGACCGCCAGCCTCTCGGGCCAGATCTGGGGCCAGTCCAATGGCGGCGCCGACCCTGCGCGGATACGCGAGCTGGGCCTTGACCCCGAGGACCGGCGGCTGGCCCTGACCATCCGCCTGATCGGCGAGATCATCGGCTTTCCCCGCCATCTGTCACAGCATGTGGGCGGCTTTGTCATCACCCGCGGGCGGCTCGACGAACTGGCCCCGATCGAGAATGCCGCGATGGAGGACCGCACCCTCATCGAGTGGGACAAGGACGATATCGACACGCTGGGCATCCTCAAGGTGGATGTGCTGGGGCTGGGCATGCTGACCTGTATCCGCAAGGCCTTTGACCTGATGCGAGAGCACAACCAGCGACATCTGACCATAGACACCGTGCCACAAGAGGATGCGGCCACCTATGACATGCTCTGCGCCGCCGATGCGGTGGGCGTGTTTCAGGTGGAAAGCCGCGCGCAGATGAATTTCCTGCCTCGGATGCGGCCGCGCACCTTTTACGATCTGGTGATCGAGGTCGCCATCGTCCGCCCCGGCCCGATCCAGGGGGGCATGGTGCAACCCTATATCCGGCGCCGCCAGGGGCTGGAAAAGGCCGACCCCTTTGGCCCGGAACTGGCGGCGGTGACCGCACGCACCCTTGGCGTGCCGCTGTTTCAGGAACAGGCGCTGCAAATCGCTGTGGTGGGCGCGGGCTATTCAGCGGAAGAGGCCGACCATCTGCGCCGCTCGCTAGCCTCGTTCCGCCGCATGGGGACGATCGGCGCGCATCGGGACAAATTCATCACCGGTATGCGGCGCAAGGGTTATAGTCAGGAGGTGGCCGAACGCTGTTTCGGCCAGATCGAGGGTTTTGCCGATTACGGCTTTCCTGAAAGCCACGCGGCGGCCTTTGCGATGCTGGCCTATGTCTCGGCCTGGCTGAAATGCCACCACCCCGCGATCTTTGCCTGCGCGCTGCTGAATGCGCAGCCGATGGGATTCTACGCCCCGGCCCAGATCGTGCGCGATGCCCGCGACCACCAGGTCGAAGTGCGCCCGATCTGCGTCAATGCCAGCGACTGGGACAACCGGCTGGAACGGCGCGCCGACGGGGCGCTGGCCCTGCGGCTGGGCTTTCGCCAGATCAAGGGATTCCGTGAAGAGGATGCGGGCTGGATCGTGGCGGCCCGTGGCAATGGCTATCCCGATCCCCAGGCGCTGTGGCTGCGCGCCGGGGTGACGCCGGCGGTGCTGGAACGGCTGGCCGAGGCGGATGCCTTTGCCGATATGGGGATCGGGCGGCGCGACGCGCTCTGGCAGGTGCGGGCGATCCGGGGTCAGGCGCCGCTGCCCCTGTTCAACGATCCGCTCGACGGCGAGATTATCCACGAACCGCAAGTGACCCTGCCCGCCATGCATCTGGGCGAGGAGGTGGTCGAGGATTACGTGTCGATGCGCCTGACCCTGCGCGCCCACCCTATGGAGCTGCTGCGCCCCGCGATCCCCGGCCTGACCCCGCATGACAAGCTGGCCAGCGTGCCGGCCCACCGGGTCAGCGTCTGCGGCCTTGTCATCACCCGCCAACGCCCCGGCACCGCCTCGGGGGTGATCTTTCTGACGCTCGAGGATGAAACCGGGGTCAGCAATGTTGTGGTCTGGCCCAAGATCTATGAACAGTTCCGCCGCATCGTGATGGGCGGGCGGCTGTTGCGGGTGACGGGCACCCTGCAACGCGAGGGGATCGTGGTACATGTCATCGCCCAACGGATCGAGGATCTCTCTCCCCGCCTCGCCGATTTGGGCCATCCGCTGGACAGTGCAGTTGGCCAGACCACACCGCAGACCGACAGCGCCCCTCGCCCGCGCCCGCAACCCCGCGCCATGCATCCCAGGGAACAGGCCAAGCGCCTGTTCCCCAGCCGGGACTTTCACTAGGGGAGGTTTCCGGGCTCAGTAATGCGGCGGGCGCTCGTCGCCGAGGATCACGCCGCCGCTGCCCTCTTGCGCGCGGTCGGCCTCCCGCTGCCACAGCATCGCGACCCGCCGGGTCAGCCGGTCGATCTCGTCCTGCTGGCGGGCGACCACATCGCTCAATTCATCCACCGTACGGGTCAGATGCGCGATCCGTTCTTCGAGATGCGTCATGGCGCTGTCCTTTCACAGTGGCGTGTCCCCTTCCCATACAGGCGCAACGTCACGCTTGCCAGCCCCGCCGCCACGGTCCGACAGTTGCGGCAGGGAGGACAGACATGAGCGTGATCATCGACAGCGCCCTGGGCGTCACCACCATCACCATCAACCGGCCAGAGGCGCGCAACGCGGTCGATCCCGACACGGCACGCGCGCTGTATCAGGCGTTTCTGGGTTTCGAGGCCGATCCCGACCAACGGGTCGCCATCCTGACCGGGGCGGGCGGTGCCTTTTGCGCAGGCTTCGACCTGAAATCGGCCGGTTCCGGCGCGGCGGATGCCTGGATTGGCGCGCTTGACCTGCCCCCGGATTGGAACGACCCCGTGGGCGATCCGCGCCCCGGCCCGATGGGCCCCTCGCGGCTGATGCTGTCGAAACCGGTGATTGCCGCAATCGAGGGGCCGGCGGTGGCGGGCGGCATGGAACTGGCCGCCTGGTGCGATCTGCGGGTCATGGCCCAGGGCGCGGTAGCGGGCGTGTTCTGCCGCCGCTGGGGCGTTCCGCTGATCGACGGCGGCACCGTGCGCCTGCCGCGTATCCTCGGCCAGGGGCGGGCGAGCGACCTGATCCTGACCGGCCGCGCGGTCGAGGCCGACGAGGCGCTGGCCATGGGCTTTGCCAACCGCGTCTGCCCCGAGGGGGAGGCGCTGGCCATGGCGCGGGAACTGGCCCGCGCACTGACCCGTTTCCCGCAGGCCTGCATGCTGGCCGATCACCTGTCTGCGCGGATGGAACCCGCGGAACTGGCCGCAGCGCTGCGCCGCGAATGGCGCTCGACCGCCACCTTTGCCGCCGAAGGCCGCGCCGGGGCCGCCCGCTTTGCCGCTGGCAAGGGGCGCGGTGGCGATTTCGCCGATATCTGAACCCGCTCTGCGGCGGTGCTGCGCCTTGCCCCGGGCCGGACCATGGGCTAGACCGCGCGCGGAACAACGACCGTGCGAGGACGCCCGTCATGGCCAAGCCCAAGAAAACGCCCCGCCCCAAGGCCGAGACGCCCAAGGGTTTTCGCGACTATTTCGGCGCCGAGGTGACCCAGCGCACCGAAATGCTGCGCACTATCGCGGGGGTCTATCATCGCTACGGCTTCGAGGCGCTGGAATCGAGCGCGGTCGAGACGGTCGAGGCGCTGGGCAAGTTCCTGCCCGATGTCGACCGCCCCAACGAGGGCGTGTTTGCCTGGCAGGAATCCGAGGATGACGGGGCGGGTGACTGGATGGCGCTGCGCTATGACCTGACGGCGCCGCTTGCGCGCGTCTATGCCCAGCACCGCAACGACCTGCCGACGCCTTACCGCCGCTACGCGATGGGGCCGGTCTGGCGCAACGAGAAACCCGGCCCGGGCCGATATCGCCAGTTCTATCAATGCGATGCGGATACGGTGGGTAGCGCGTCCATGGCCGCCGATGCCGAGATCTGCGCCATGCTCAGCGACACGCTGGAAACCGTCGGCATTCCCCGTGGTGACTACGTGGTTCGGGTGAACAATCGTAAAGTTCTGAATGGTGTGCTCGAAACCATGGGCCTGGCCGATGAGGGCCAGCGCGACGCCGTGCTGCGCACCATCGACAAGTTCGACAAGGTCGGCGCCGACGGCGTGCGCGAGTTGTTGGGCAAAGGACGGCTCGACGCCTCGGGCGCGTTCATCGACGGTGTGGGCCTGAGCGACGATCAGGCCGGGCCGGTGCTGGCCTTCCTGACCTCCAAGGGCGCGGATGCAACCGCCACCGTGGCCAACCTGCGCACGGCGGTGGGCGCCTCCCAGATCGGGGTACAGGGGATCGACGAGTTGGAACAGATCGGCGAATTGCTGGCCGCAGGTGGCTACGGCCCCGACCGGATCGTCATCGACCCTTCGGTTGTGCGCGGTCTTGGATATTACACCGGGCCGGTTTGCGAGGCCGAGCTAACCTTTGAAATCTTTGACGAAAAAGGCCGCAAGCGGCAGTTCGGCTCGGTCTCTGGCGGCGGACGCTATGACGATCTGGTCAAGCGATTCACGGGACAGGAAGTCCCGGCAACCGGTATCTCCATCGGTGTGGACCGCCTGCTGGCGGCCTTGCGCGAGAAGGGCCGCATTCAGGCCGTGGAACATGGCCCCGTCGTGGTGACGGTGATGGATCGTGACCGCATGGCCGACTATCAGGCGATGGTGGCCGAGCTGCGCAATGCCGGGATCCGGGCCGAAGTTTACCTTGGCAACCCAAAGAACTTCGGCAACCAGCTCAAATATGCCGACAAGCGCAACTCTCCGGTTGCGGTGATCGAAGGCGGCGACGAGAAAGCCAATGGCGTGGTACAGATCAAGGACCTGATCCTGGGCGCGCAGATCGCCGCCAATGCGACGCTGGAAGAGTGGAAGGAGCGCCCCAGCCAATACGAGGTCGCCCGATCCGATCTGGTGGCCAAGGTGCGCGAGATTCTGGCGGGGCAGGCGGAATGATCACCCGCGCCCGTATTCTGGAGCAGGCCGCGCAGCTGCGTGCGCGGTTCGAGGCGGCAGGCGCGCAGACGGTGGAAACGCCGATCCTGCAACCGGCCGAAACCCTGCTTGACCTTTATGGCGAGGATATCCGTGCGCGGGCCTATATCACCTCGGACGCGCTGAGGGGAGAGCAGATGCTGCGCCCCGACTTCACCGTGCCGGTGGTGCAGAAGCACATGGAACACGGCGCCGAACCGGCCCGTTACACCTATGCGGGCGAAGTGTTCCGGCGGCAGGAACACGACCCGGACCGCGCCAATGAGTACATCCAGGTGGGGTACGAGGTGTTCGACCGCACCAACCCCGCCGCCGCCGATGCCGAGGTGTTCGCCCTGATCGCCCAGGCGCTCGACGGTCTGGCCCTGCGCGCGGCGACCGGTGACATTGGTATCCTGATGGCTGCCGTGGCCGGGCTGAAAACGACAGAGCCGCGCAAGGCGGCGCTGATGCGTCATATCTGGCGCCCGCGCCGGTTCCGGGCGCTGCTTGACCGGTATGCGGGCCGGACACCGGTGCCGGCCGCGCGCGCGGCACTGCTGGCCGCCGATGACCCGCTGGTCGGGGGCGCCCCCGAGATCGGCAAACGCGACCGCGCCGATGTCGAGGCGCGGATCGCGGTCCTGCGCGCAGATGCCGCCGCCGCACCCATTTCGGACAATGAAATGGCCGGGCTCGACGCGCTGTTGTCGGTGCGCGAGACCATGCCCTTTGCGCTGGAACACCTGCGCGATATCGCGGTGGACTTGCCGCAGATCGCCCTCGCGCTCGACCGGCTGGAGGCGCGCATCGCCGCCCTGCGCGCGCGCGGTATCGACGTAGACCGGCTCGATTTCGAAGCTTCCTATGGGCGGACATCGATGGAATATTATGACGGTTTCGTCTTTGGTTTCTATGCAGAGCGGCGGCCCGACCTGCCGCCTATCGCCACCGGCGGGCGGTATGACGCGCTGACCCGGCGGCTGGGCAACGGGGCCGAAATTCCGGCGGTCGGCGGCGTGCTGCGCCCGGGTCTGATGCTGCTGCTTGCGGAGGCCCGGACATGAGCCTGAAGCTTGGGGTGCCGTCCAAGGGGCGGCTGATGGAAAAGACCTTTGCCTGGTTCGACAAGCGCGGCATCACGCTCAGCCGCACCGGATCGGACCGCGAATATGCGGGCCGCGTCGATGGGATCGAGGGCGTGTCGCTGGTGCTGCTCTCGGCGGGGGAAATCCCGCGCGAGCTGGCGGCGGGGCGCATTCATCTGGGCGTTACCGGCACCGATCTGGTGCATGAGAAACTGCCGCTCTGGGATCAGCAGCTGGAAGAGGTGGCCCAGCTTGGCTTTGGCCAGGCCGACCTGATCATCGCGGTACCGGCCTGCTGGGCGGATGTGGATACGCTCGATGATCTGGACGCCGCGGCGGCGGGGTTCCGGGCGCGGCATGGGCATCGGCTGCGGATCGCCACCAAGTATCACCGGCTGGTACGCGAATTCCTGACCGCTGCGGGCGTGGCCGATTACACTCTGGTCGACAGCCAGGGCGCGACCGAAGGTACGGTCAAGAACGAGACCGCCGAGGCGATCGCCGACATCACCTCGACGGGGGAGACCCTGCGCGCCAACCACCTGAAGATTCTCAGCGACGGGCTGATCCTGCGCAGCCAGGCGACGCTCTGGCGCAGCCGCACCGCTCCGGTCGAAAGCGGGGACAAGCAGGTTCTGGAACAGCTGCTGGACCGGTTGGCAGGATAGGAGAAAGGGGGCGCTGCCCCCGGTGCAAAAT